>CAYSVF010000510.1:0-2254 GCA_964434415.1 uncultured Parvibaculum sp. | reverse complement strand
CGCCTTGGGCAGCATCTCTTCCGGGTTGGCGCGCAGCTTTGCAAGTTCGCCCGGGTTTTCCAGCAGCGCATGAAGCCCGCCCGCCGTGGAGGAACTTGTCGTGTCATGTCCAGCCGTGGCGACGATGACATAATAGGACATCGCTTCCAGATGGCCGATGGGTTCGCCGTCGATGGTCGCATTGGCGATGACGGTCGCCACGTCGTCGCGCGGGTTCTTGCGACGGTCTTCGGTGATGGCGGTGAAATAGTTGAAGAAGTCGGCGACCGTGTTGTTGAAGTCGGAACTTTCGTCGCGCTTCATGTCCGGGTCGGTGGAGCCGAAAAGCTCCTGCGTCAGCTTCAGCATGAAGGCTTCGTCTTCCGCGGGCACACCCAGCACCGTCATGATGACGCGCAAGGGATACCAGACTGCGACTTCCGACACGAAGTCGCATTCGCCGCCAAGGGCCTCCATCCGGTCCACATACATGCGGGCGAGATCGCCGATATCGCTTTCGAGCTTCTTCAGATTGGGCGGCATGAACGCGGCCTGTGTGAGCCCGCGATAGTTGCGATGGTCGGGATTGTCCATATCCACTAGCGAGCGGACGATGTGGTGGTCGCCGCCGGTATAATCGAGCACGGCCTGCTCGGTTTCGATGGTCTGGAGCGTCAGGCGCGGATCGTTCAGGAAGATGTCGTTCTGGCGTTCCACTTCCATGATGTCGGCATGTTTCGACACTACCCAGAAAGGCCGGTATCCCTCCGGTTCCACCCAGCGCACAGGGTCGTTCTTTCTGAGCCAGGTAAAGAGCTCGTGATAGCGGTCCGGATGGGCATAGGTCATCGGATCGGCAACGGCATTGTCGATCGTCTTTCGATCTGCGTTTTCGAACATGGCTGGGGTTTCCTCGGCTTCAGCGCGCCGCAATCGGGACCGGGGTTTTTGTTTTCGTTCCTGTCCCGGACGGGCGCGGCGGTTACGTTGCGTCAATTCCCTGCGACGCGTTTTTCAGTGCCTGCGAGGACGATAGGTCAGCCATGCGGGGCTGGACAAGAGCGATTCCATGTACAAGATGGCGCGGAAAAGAATGGCATAGTGCCTGTAAAAACAGACGAAACAGGCGGTGTGGCGCGGGCCTTTGCCGGTGTCACCAAGCACTCGAAGGAGATGAGGAAATGGCTGAAGCATATATCGTGGCAGCCGCGCGCACGGCCGGTGGCCGCAAGGGCGGTCGTCTCAAGGACTGGCATCCGGCCGATCTCGGCGGCGCGGTGATCGATGCGCTCGTGGAGCGGACCGGTGTCGATGGCGGCGAAGTGGAAGACGTGATCTTCGGCTGCGTGGGCCAGGTCGGCGAGCAGGCGATCAACATCGCGCGCAACGCGGTGCTCGCCTCCAAGCTGCCGGAACATGTGCCGGCGACCTCTGTGGACCGCCAGTGCGGGTCCTCGCAGCAGGCGCTTCACTTCGCGGCGCAGGCCGTGATGTCGGGCGCGATGGACATGGTGCTTGCGGGCGGCGTCGAAAGCATGACGCGCGTGCCGATGGGGCTTTCCGCCGCGCTTCCGGCCAAGAACGGCTTCGGCAATTACATGAGCCCGAAGATCGTCGAGAAATACCCGAACGTGCAGTTCTCGCAGTTCGCGGGCGCTGAGATGATCGCGAAGAAATACGGCCTGTCCAAGGATCAGCTCGACGAGTTCTCTTTCCAGAGCCATCAGAAGGCCATCAAGGCGACGCAGGCCGGTGCCTTCGACGAGGAAGTCGTACCGGTGGAAGTGACGCTGGAAGACGGCTCCAAGGAAATGCACAAGGTCGACGAAGGCATCCGCTTCGATGCAAGCCTTGAAGGCATCCAGGGCGTGAAGCTTCTGGCCGAGGGCGGCGCGCTGACCGCTGCCTCTTCCTCGCAGATCTGCGACGGCGCCTCGGGCGTGCTAGTCGTCAGCGAGGAAGCGCTGAAGCGCCACAACCTCGCGCCGCTGGCGCGTATCCATCACATGCATGTGACGGGCGGCGACCCGGTCATCATGCTCGAAACGCCGATCCCGGCCACCGAGCAGGCGCTGAAGCGTGCGGGCATGAAGATCGACGACATCGACATCTTCGAAGTCAACGAAGCCTTCGCCTCAGTGCCGATGGCCTGGCTGCAGAAGACGGGTGCCGATCCGGAGCGTCTCAACGTCAATGGCGGCGCCATCGCGCTCGGCCATCCGCTGGGCGGCTCGGGCACCAAGCTCATGTCCACGCTGGTCTATGCGCTGAAGAA
>CAYSVF010000509.1:0-2254 GCA_964434415.1 uncultured Parvibaculum sp. | reverse complement strand
CGTCTGCGAGACGGTTCGCGTCGTATCACGCACATCACCGAGGTGCTCGGCACAGAAGGCGATGTGGTGATTACCCAGGATCTCTTCGTCTACGACATGGAGGGTGAAGACGAGCACGGTCGCATCCTCGGCAAGCACAAATCGACGGGTATCGCCCGCCCCGCTTTCTGGGACAGGGCGCGTTACTACAATCAGCACCAGAATCTTGCCGCGGCCCTCGACCGCGCACAGGACTGAACGGAAACGACAGCCGGATGGATCAGGCCACGTTCATCATCATTGCGATCTCGCTCCTCGTTGCCGTGGGCATCGGGGGTGTCGGCTTCGTTTTCGTCGGCGGGCAGAACTCCGCGCAAAAACGTGTCGCGCGCGTGGCGGGCCCCGGCCGTGCGAAAAATTCCCGGGTTGAAAGCGAGGTCGACAACAGCGAAAAGCGTCGCAAGCAGATGCAGGAGACGCTGAAAGGACTGGAAGAGCAGCAGAAGGAGCACAACAAGAAGCTCTCTCTCTCGATGCGGCTGGAGCGGGCCGGCCTCAAGATCGATACGCGCTCGTTCCATATGCTGAGTGCGATTGTCGGTCTGATAACGGCGGGTCTTCTGCTTCTGACGGGCTTCTCGAGCATTGTCGGCATGCTGGGCGGTTTTGCGGTCGCGTTTGGTGTGCCGCGATGGGTCCTGAAATTTCTCATCAACCGGCGTCAGAAGGCATTCGGTGAGGAGTTTGCCAACTCCATCGATGTCATTGTGCGCGGTGTGAAGGCGGGCCTGCCGATCAATGACTGTCTGAAGATCATTGCCAACGAAGCGCCCGATCCCGTGGGGCAGGAATTCCGCGATCTCGTAGAGGGGCAGCGCGTCGGTGTTTCCATGGAACAGGGGCTCTTGCGCATGTATGAACGCATGCCGCTGGCCGAAGTGAATTTCTTCATGATCGTTCTGAACATCCAGCAGAAAACCGGCGGTAACCTGTCCGAGGCGCTGGGAAATCTCTCCCGGGTTCTGCGCGATCGCAAAAAGATGCGCGGCAAGATCAAGGCGATGTCGCAGGAGGCGAAAGCTTCCGCCGCCATCATCGGTTCGCTGCCGCCCGGGGTCATGGCGCTTATCACCCTGACCTCGCCGGGTTACATGGATCTCCTCTTCTCCACCACGCTGGGTAATGTCCTCATTATAGGCGGCGCCTGCTGGATGCTGTGCGGCGTGCTGGTGATGCGGAAGATGATCGACTTCAAGTTCTAGGACGCATAATGCTGCAGACCTTCGAAGCCCTGTTAACCGTCGAGAACGTGGTCATGTTGCTGACCGCTATGGCCGCCTTTGCGACCATCGTGACGCTGGCCTCGCCTCTTCTCGATCAGGACAAGCTGGGTACGCGCATGAAGGCTGTGGCAAGCGAGCGCGAAGCGATGCGCGCGCGTGCGCGCGAACAGCTTGCCAATGAACGAACGAGGTTGCGCAGCACCCCTAAGGGGCTGATCAAGCAGGTGGTCGACCAGTTCGGCCAAAGCGGCAATCTGCTGGAAAACCAGGTCCTCAAGGACAAGCTGCGGCGCGCGGGCTTTCGCGGAACGGCACCACTCTACACTTTTGCCTTCTTCCGCTTCGTGATGCCGCTGATCCTTTTTCTCGTCACGCTCTTCTATCTGGGCGTTGTCGATGATTTCGGCCTGAATCCGGTGTCGCGTCTGGCGGCTGCCGCTGCGGCGGCCTTTATCGGCTTCTACCTGCCCAATCTCTTCGTGGAAAACGTCATTGCGCGTCGGCAGGACTCGATCCGCAAGGCCTTCCCCGATGCACTCGACCTTTTGCTGATCTGCGTGGAATCCGGCATGTCGATCGAAGCGGCTTTCCAGAAGGTCGCGAGCGAAATCGGCTTGCAATCGGTGGAACTCGCCGAGGAACTGACACTGACGACCGCCGAGCTTTCCTATCTGCAGGACCGCCGTCAGGCCTATGAGAATCTGGCATTGCGGACCGGGCTACCGGGCGTGAAGGCTGTGGTGACGAGCCTGGTTCAGGCTGAACGCTACGGCACACCGCTGGGGACGGCGCTTCGCGTGATGGCGCAGGAAAATCGCGACATGCGTATGTCCGAAGCCGAAAAGAAGGCCGCCGGACTGCCGCCCAAGCTGACCGTGCCGATGATCCTGTTCTTTCTTCCGGTGCTCTTCGTCGTCATTCTGGGCCCGGCCATCATTCAGGTCATGGATATCAAATAGGCCGGCCTCCTTTAACGAGGGGAGGGATAGGGC
>CAYSVF010000508.1:0-2258 GCA_964434415.1 uncultured Parvibaculum sp. | reverse complement strand
GGCCGCTGATACATCCACCGGCCCGCCCCCAGCAACGCGCTCACGGCCTAGCCCTTGTCGCGCAGGAGGCGTGCCTTGTCGCGCTGCCAGCTCCGCTCTTTCATGGTCTCGCGCTTGTCGGTCGCTTTCTTGCCCTTGCCCAGACCGACCTCGATCTTGGCAAGCCCGCGCAGATTGAAATAGAGCTTCAGCGGCACGACCGTCATGCCCTGGCGCTGTGTGGCGTTCCAGAGCTTGGCGATTTCCTTTTTGTGCAGAAGCAGACGGCGCGGACGGCGGGGCTCGTGATTGAACATGCTCGCCGCCTGCTGGTATTCGGGGATGAAGCAGTTGATGAGAAGCGCCTCCCCCTCCTTCACCTGCACATAGGCCTCATTGAGGCTCGCCTGCCCGCCGCGCAGCGACTTCACTTCGGTGCCGAAAAGCTCGATCCCCGCCTCGAACGTATCGCCGATGGCATAGTCGTAGCGCGCACGCCGGTTGTCCGCGACCAGTCTGGACCCGTCGCCGGCTTTCTTCTTTGCGCCACCGCTCTTTGAGGACATGGGGTCTGTATCAGTTCAGCAGGCCGGCGTGACGCATGGCCTCGCGCACCTGCTGCTTGGTGGCATCGGAAACCTCGATCAGCGGCAGGCGCAGCTCGTCGCTGCAAAGCCCCAGCTCGCTGAGCGCAAACTTGCTCGGCGCCGGATTGGACTCGACGAAAAGCGCGGTATGGAGCGGCATCAGCCGGTCCTGAATTTCCAGCGCCTTCGCGTAGTGGCCATTGAGCGTCGCTTCCTGAAATTCGGCGCAGAGCTTCGGCGCCACATTGGCGGTCACCGAAATGCAGCCGACGCCGCCATGCGCATTGAAACCGAGAGCCGTCGCATCCTCGCCGGAAAGCTGGCAAAAGCCTTCGCCCATCGCCTGACGCTGCAGGCTCACACGGGCGAGATTGGCCGTCGCATCCTTCACGCCATAGATGTTCTTCAGCTCGAAGAGACGCGCCATGGTCTCCACGCTCATGTCGATCACGCTGCGGCCGGGGATGTTGTAGATGAAGATCGGAATATCGACTGCGTCGTTCACCGCCTTGAAATGGCGATAAAGCCCTTCCTGACCCGGCTTGTTGTAATAGGGCGTGACGACCAGCACCGCATCGGCGCCCGCCTCCATCGCAAAGCGCGACAGGCTTACTGCCTCCGCAGTGTTATTGGAGCCCGTTCCGGCCATCACCGGCACGCGGCCCGCCGCCACCTTCACGCAGAGTTCGATGACGCGGCGATGTTCGTCATGGCTGAGCGTGGGCGACTCGCCCGTCGTGCCGCAGGGCACCAGCCCATGCGTCCCCTGCTCGATGTGCCATTCGACCAGTTTCTCAAAGGCAGCCTCGTCCACCTTGCCGTCGCGAAACGGGGTGATGAGAGCGACAAAGGATCCCTTGAACATGACTTGGCTCCATAGCGGGGGCTGGCTGTTTTAAAGGCGCGCAACATAACCGTAACTTTCTGAAGCGGCAAGGAAATGCCCCTTCCCCGACGATCCCTATTGCGGCGCGAAGTCGTGGCTCTGTAAGCTGGGGGCGAAAAGGCAGTCTCGAATGCCGTGGGCCGGGGGGCCGGACGTGCTTTTAGGGTAAAGGGGGCCATGCGGCGACGCTCGTCGCAGCGCAGGGTCCAATCCTCCAGTGACTGCGGGGTCGTGCCGTGATGGGCCGATATGGAAGGCGTATTTCTTCTCTGACCTGTTTCCGGCTGGCAGCTGCCTGCCTGTTGCCATGTGCGATGGCTGCGCTCGCCATGCCGGCCTTCGCGGCGGACATCCCGCTGGCGCGCCCGGGGGCATCCGGTACCGCAATCCCGGCGACGACACCCTCCCCCCCATTGCCCGCCCCCTCGGCCCCGCCCGGCATACTGGACGCCGCCGACTGGGTTCGCGTCAGCCGCGCTTTCGACCTGGCCGACGACGATCAATGGCCGGAATTCGCCCAGGAAACCGAGGCGGTTAAGAACCCCGTCGCGAAAAAGCTGCTGCTCTGGGACAAGCTGGTGGAAAAGGACAGCGGTGCGACGCTTGCCGACATTGCCGCCTTCCAGACTGCCAATCCGGGCTGGCCGCTCCAGTCGCTGCTCGACCGGCGCGCCGAAGAGGCGCTGCTCGACTATCCGGCCGACGCGCAGGACACGCTGAGCTGGTTTGCAGCCCACCCGCCCGTCACCGGCGACGGCAAGATCCGGTATGGCGAGACGCTGATCCTGACCGGCGACAAGGAAAAC
>CAYSVF010000507.1:0-2269 GCA_964434415.1 uncultured Parvibaculum sp. | reverse complement strand
TCGAACAGCAGAAGGCGAGCTTCAATACGCCGGAGAAGCGGGACGTCATTCAGATCACCTTCGACACCAATGAGGACGCGGCGGCCGCCGTCGCCAAGCTGCGCAGCGGCACGCCGGTCGAGGATGTCGTGAAGGCGCGCGGCCTTACGATGGAGGACGTGAACCTCGGTCCGGTCAGCAAAACGCAGATGCTGTCGCCCGCCATCGGCGACGCGGCGTTCGCGCTCGAGCCCGGTCAGGTCAGCGATCCGGTCAAGGGACCGCTCGGGACGGTCGTGCTGAAGGTCACCAAGGTGGAACCGGCCGTCACCAAGAGTTTCGACGAAGTGAAGGACAAGCTGCGCCAGAGCCTTGCGATGCAGCGCGCCCGCGAGGAAATCTACAATATCCAGAACTCGATCGAGGACGACCGCGCCGGCGGCATGTCGTTCCGCGACGTCGCGGAGAAAAACGGCCTGACGATCCAGAGCATCAAGGGCGTGACCAAGGACGGCAAGACGCGGGACGGCAAGGACGTCGATCTGCCCGATCTGCCGGACCTTCTGAAGACGGTCTATGAATACGGACCCGACGAGCAGATCCCGCCCAGCGACAATGGCAAGAGCGGCTATTACTGGGTGCATGTGGACCAGCAGACGGATGCCGAGATTCCGCCGCTGAAGGAGGTGCGCAGCCAGGTCGTGTCGGACTGGAAGGACCAGCAGCGCAAAACGAAGCTTCAGGAACTCGCCCAGAAACTGGCCGAGCGCGGCAACAAGGGCGAAAGCTTCGACAAGATCGCCTCTGAGTTCGACCGCAGCGTGCTGGTGCAGAAAGGCATTCAGCGCTACGCCCGCAGCGATACGTTCTCGCGCATCGCGGTGACGCGCCTGTTCGCAACGCCCAAGGGCCGCTTCACATACGGCCCGGTGATGGTCGGCGACAGCATGCTGGTGATGCAGGTGAAAGATATTCACAAGCCGCAACTCGCCGCCGATTCCGACGAGTACAAAAAGCTCAAGGCGGACATCAAGGACTCGATTGCGTCCGACATGATCGGAACCATGGTCGCGGGCCTGCAGGAGAAGCTGGGCGTGAGCGTCAATCAGCGGCTGGTCCAGCAGGTAACCGGCACCCCCAGCCAGTAAGTGACGAACATGATCTTTCCCGAGTATCCGGATTTCGAACGCGTTTACGAAGCGGGTGAGCCGCAGGTCGTCTATACCCGGCTGGTTGCCGATCTGGAGACGCCGGTGTCGGCGATGCTGAAGATCGCGGACGGACGGCCGAACAGCTTTCTGCTGGAATCCGTCGAGGGCGGCGACACGCGCGGCCGCTATTCCATTATCGGTCTCAAGCCCGACGCGATCTGGCGCTGCCGGGGCAACAAGGCGGAACTGAACCGTCAGGCCCGTCTCGATACCGGTTCCTTCGAGCCGTGCGACAAGGATGCGCTCGATGCGCTGCGCGCATTCATCGAAGAATCGCGGATCGATCTCCCCGACGAGCTGCCGCCCATGGCGGCGGGCGTCTTCGGCTATATGGGCTACGACACCGTCCGGCTGATGGAAAACCTGCCGAACGAAAATCCCGACGCGCTGGGGCTTCCCGACGGGCTGTTCCTGCGTCCGACCGTGATCGCCGTTTTCGATGCGGTAAAGGATGAAGTGACGGTGGTGACGCCGGTGCGTCCGGAAGCGGGTGTTAGCGCCCGCGCCGCCTTCGCCCGCGCCGGCGAGCGGCTCAACGACGTGGTGGCGGATTTCGACCGCTCCATCCCGCATCTGTCACAGGATACGAATATCGACGACCTGAAGCCGCCGAAGTCGAACACGCCGCAGGAAACCTATTTCAACATGGTGGAGCGGGCGAAAGAGTATATTGCGGCGGGCGATATCTTTCAGGTCGTGCTGTCGCAGCGTTTCGAGACGCCTTTCACCCTGCCCCCGTTTGCGCTTTATCGCGCGCTCCGGCGGATCAATCCTTCGCCCTATCTCTATTTCCTCAATTTCGAGGATTTCTCCATCGTCGGCTCCAGCCCGGAAATTCTCGTTCGTGTACGGAACAACCGTGTCACGATCCGTCCGATCGCCGGCACGCGACATCGCGGTAAGAACAAGGCCGAGGATGCCGAAATCGCGGAAGAGCTTCTCTCCGATCCGAAGGAACGCGCCGAACATCTCATGCTGCTCGATCTCGGGCGCAACGATGCGGGCCGCGTCTCGAAGATCGGCAGCGTGGAAGTCACCGAGAAATTCGCGTTGCAGCACACCTCGCACCTCATCCATAT
>CAYSVF010000506.1:0-2275 GCA_964434415.1 uncultured Parvibaculum sp. | reverse complement strand
GTTCTTAGAGGTGTGAAAAAAGGTGGATCAAATAGCTATGGTGTAGCAGATATCAGCAATGTAAGGTTTGCATCTGATGTAGTATCATCAATGGGTTATGGTCGTTTCCCTCCTACAGAGCTTGAAAAAGTAATGGCAGGTAAGAACATAAAAGTAAGTGCTAACATTGGTGAGATACAGAATACCGTAAGTGGTAGTAGTACCGTGAAAGATCTTGAAGACATGCTTCAACTTCTTTACATCACACTAACTGAACCAAGACAAGATGCTGCTCTTTTCAAAGCATATACAGATAAGCAAAAAATGCAACTACAATTCTTGTCTGCTAACCCTACGGTAGCATTTGTAGATACAATGTATAAAACGCTATATAATGGTAATCCTTTAGCTCCATCTCCAATTCCTAGTCCATCTGACTTTGATAAAATAAATATGGAGAGAGCCGTTGAGATCTATCGCAATGAGCTAAGCACTGCTGATGGTTATCACTTCTTCTTGGTAGGTAATATCGATAAAGACAAAGCACTACCGTTGATCGAGCAATACCTTGGTGGCCTACCTGCTACTAAAGAAAAACCAAACTTTAAAGATAATGGTGTTAGACCTGTAGACGGCAATAAAGAGTTCAAATTCTACAAAGGAAGTGAACCTAAGAGCATGATCGTAGCTGTAACACATGGAGAGGCTAAGTACTCTGAAGACTTCGAGCTTAGAGCAGAAGCACTAGCTGAGATACTTAACATCAAAGTTATCGAAGAGCTTCGTGAGAAACTTGGAGGTATCTACGGTGGTGGTTATAATGCCAGTGTTGAAAAATATCCTTATGAGAGCTATTCTATAGTATTACAACTACCATGCGGACCTGAGAACGTAGATAAGCTTAATGCTGCTGCTGATGAAGTGGTAAATAACATGAAAGCTAATGGGCCTGCTCAAGAAGATCTTGATAAAGTGAAAAACACTTGGCACGAACAACATCGTGAAAGTGTAGAGAAAAACGGTTACTGGGCTGGTAAACTACAGAGCATATTGTTCTGGGGTAGTGATAAAGACCATGTATTAAACTATGATCAGTGGATCGATAAGCTAAGCACTAAAGATGTTCAGGATGCTGCGAAGAAAGTATTTGCAGGTTCTACTTTCAGAGCTATGCTTTTCCCTGCTGAAGAGAAAAAATAATCTAAGATCAATATAACCTAAAGTAGAAAAGCCACGCATTGCGTGGCTTTTTCTTATACTTACTAACCCATTAATAACTATTATTCTGCCGGCTGTAGCATCTCACGGATCTTACCTTCTATCTCATCCATCACTTCCGGATTGTCGGTAAGGAATTGCTTCACTGCTTCACGGCCTTGTCCTATCTTGGTTTCATTGTAGCTGAACCATGATCCGCTCTTCTGCATAATGTTTAAGTCTACACCCATATCAATGATCTCACCGATCTTACTGATACCTGCACCATAGATGATGTCGAACTCTACTTGGCGGAATGGAGGTGCTACTTTATTCTTCACCACTTTTATACGGGTACGGTTACCGCTGGCTACATCACCATCCTTTATCTGGCTAATGCGGCGGATGTCTAAACGTACGGAAGAGTAGAACTTCAATGCATTACCACCGGTGGTCGTTTCGGGGTTGCCAAACATTACACCGATCTTCTCACGCAGCTGGTTGATGAAGATACAGCAACAGCCCGTACGGTTGATGGTAGCGGTAAGTTTCCTTAAGGCTTGGCTCATCAGTCTTGCTTGCAAGCCCATTTTACTATCACCCATCTCTCCTTCAAGCTCACCTTTTGGTACCAGAGCTGCTACGGAGTCGATCACTACAACGTCAAGTGCGCCAGAAGAGATCAGCCTGTCTGCTATCTCCAGAGCCTGCTCACCATAGTCCGGCTGAGAAATGATCAAATTATCTACATCTACGCCAAGTTTTCTGGCATAGCTGGCATCAAATGCATGCTCGGCATCTATTATGGCACAGATGCCGCCTTTCTTTTGTGCTTCTGCTATGGTATGTATAGCAATGGTTGTTTTACCTGAAGATTCCGGACCATATATCTCAATGATACGTCCGCGAGGAAAACCACCTACACCTAGTGCTACGTCTAATCCTAATGATCCTGTGCTAATGGTATCAACCTTTACCAGTTGTTTATCTCCTAATTTCATGATTGCACCCTTGCCATAATCCTTTTGGATCTTGTCCATGGCAAGCTGCAATACTTTCTGTTTTTCGTCTGTAGCCATTTTTATGTTCGATTATATAG
>CAYSVF010000505.1:0-2277 GCA_964434415.1 uncultured Parvibaculum sp. | reverse complement strand
CGCGGTGCGGGTGGAGGCCGCAGCCTGGCGCGAAAGGCAGGCGCAGGAGCGCGACATGCCGCGCGGACGGATCATGAAGGACGATGCGCTTTATGAGATCGCGACGCAGCTTCCCCGCTCGCTCGAAGAGCTGGAACAACTCCGGGCGATCCCGCGCGGTTTTGCCGGCGGGCGCTCCGCGCAAGGGCTGATCGAGGCGATCGAGCGCGGGCTCGCCATGCCCGAGGAAGACATCCCCGTCGTGGAAGGGCCCGAGCCCCTGCCGCCGGGTATCGGCCCGCTGGTGGAACTCCTCAAAGTGCTGCTGAAGCTGAAATGCGAAAAGCACGATGTGGCGCAGAAGCTCGTCGCCAATGTGTCCGACCTTGAGCTCATCGCGGCGCATGAAGAGGCCAATGTCCCTGCCCTCAAGGGTTGGCGGCGGGAGCTTTTCGGCGAAGACGCGTTGCGGCTGAAAAAGGGCGAGCTGGCGCTTGGCGCTCAGGGCAAGAAAATCGTGCTGATCGAAACCGGCCGATAAGTCTCCCCGTCAGGCGCAAAGCGTCGTTCCCATTTCGGGCGACCAGATTTTCGTGCAGTTCCGTCCGGCCTTCTTGGCTGCATAGACTGCGATGTCCGCGCGACGGATCGCTTCCTCCGCCGCGATGCCCTTTTCCATAAAAGCGATGCCGAAAGAGGCGGTGATGTGGAACGCCTCGGCGTCCGGACCGCCGTCCGCGGTCGTCACCGGCACCTCCATCAGGCCTTCCCTGAGGCGCTCGACCGCTTCCAGCGCCCGGTCCATTCCCGATTGCGGGGCACAGAGCAGAAACTCCTCGCCCCCATATCTGAACAGCATGTCGAAGGGCCGTGTGGAGTGCATGATGTATTTCGCGAAAGCCGCAAGCGCGCGGTCGCCCGCCATATGGCCGTAGGTGTCGTTGACCTGCTTGAATTCGTCGATGTCCATCATCACCAGCATGCAATCCACCAGTTGACGGTCCACCAATTGTTGCTGCTTGTGCAGCTTGGCGGCCATTCCCACGCGATTGCCTGCGCCGGTGAGCGGATCGAAATCGAAAAGCAGGTCTTCCAGTGTGCGCTTCAGCAGCAGGATGAGCCAGCGCAGATCGATCACCAGCTTCAGGAAGACGTCATACTCGGCCTTTTCGATCGGACGGCCTTCGGCAGAACGCCGAAGCAGGAGAGATGCTCCCTCATGCATTTTCCGATGACTGTCGCCCAGCTCCGCAAAACCCGACACACTCCGAAGCCAGTCGGGAGCCTCGCTATCGTACCAGCGGCCGAAGGGACAACAATGATGCGCGTTGCCGCTCAAATCATCGGTGTCCAAAGGGAGCCTGCAGATAAGAGCTGCGTTCAGGTGGTCCAGCCATCCGACATGCTCGAGAATCTGACTGTCGATATCGGCCATCACGCGCCGAATCTCGTCGGCGGGCGGCGCGAAATCTTCCTTGCTGTCCTGCTCCACGGCAAGCATGTCCATCAAATCATTCCGCGGCTGCGTTCTTCTCCGCCTCGGTCATGGAAGGATCCCAGAGCATGACCCGGTTTCGCCCTGCCCGCTTGGCCGCATAGGTCGCGCTGTCGGCGCGGTCTATCGAGTCCACGACGGGAAGATCGGGGTCGAGCAGAGCCAGGCCGAAAGACGCGGTGACATGCAGCTTCGCATCGCCATTGTTCTCGATGGCAAGCTGCGCCAGCTCCGACCGGATGCGCTCGATCATCTCGTGCGCCGTCTCAAGATCCGTATGCGGAGCGCAAAGCAGAAACTCCTCCCCGCCATACCGGAAGAGCTTGTCGAAGGGGCGCGTATTCGACATCACATGTTTTGCGAAGGCCGCCAGCACCCGGTCGCCCGCCGTGTGGCCGTGATTGTCGTTGACCAGCTTGAAATGGTCGATATCCATCATGACGATGACGCATGTTTCCAGGCCGCGCTTCACCAGACTTTGCTGTTCGCGAAGGCGCGTCAGCATGCCCGAGCGGCTGAACGCACCGGTCAGCGAATCCAGGTTGAAGGCTTCGTCCTCCAGTTCGTGCTTGAGCGTCTCCATCTGAAGCCGCATCCGCCTTTGCTCATGAAGGAATTGTTCGTATTCGGCGACCGATATCTCTTCACGCTGCATCGACAAGCCGAGCAACAAAGCAGCGCGCTCGTGCATTGCCTTATGCGCTGCTTCAAGCTCGATGAAATTCTGGTTGGAGCGGAAATGCTCCCCGCCCTCGCTGTAATACCATTGCCCGAAACGGCAATGACGATGGGCGTCTCCGGCG
>CAYSVF010000504.1:0-2279 GCA_964434415.1 uncultured Parvibaculum sp. | reverse complement strand
ATCATATAGGGACCGGAGGAAGGGCCGGTGGCGGTTTCGGCGCGCTGGCTGCCCAGCCACCAGGAGGTGCCGCCGATAATGAGGAGAAGTGCAGCGAAAATAACCGGGATCGTTCTTGAGTTTTGCATGGGCTCGCGCCTCACCCCTGAATCTATTTGTCGTCTATTGCTATGTTATCGCCAGTCTAGCCGCTCACGCTCGCGGCGTCTGCCAACAGGAGTTTTACATGGCCGAAGCGCGGATTACGCCGGGCCCCCGCAACCTGATCACGGATGTAGCTGGGCTCTCCATCGGCAATGCGCAAGATGAGCGCGCCCGCACCGGCGTCACGGTGCTGCTGCCGGACGAACCCGGCACCGCCGCCATGGATGTGCGCGGCGGCGGGCCCGGCACCCGCGAAAGCGATGCGCTGGACCCGAGGCACTTGCTGGAAGGCCGTGTCGATGCGCTGGTGCTGTCGGGCGGGTCGGTCTACGGGCTCGATGCACCCTCCGGCGTGACGCACTGGCTGGGCGGGCAGGGGCGGGGCTTCTCTTTTCCGGGGCTTTCCATCACCGCGCCAATCGTGCCCGGCGCCATTCTCTTCGATCTGGCAAATGGCGGCGAAAAATACTGGGCAAATGGCGGTGCGGAAGAGCCGCCCTATCGCGCGCTGGGGTATGACGCCTGCCGGGCCGCGGGCAAGGATTTCGTACTGGGCAATGCGGGCGCGGGATTCGGCGCTCAGGCAGGGCGCTATAAGGGCGGGCTTGGCTCGGCCTCCGCCGTGACGACGGACGGCATTATCGTGGGCGCGCTTGTCGCGGTGAACGCGGTGGGCTCGCCCGTCATCCCCGGTACCGACTGCTTCTGGGCGGCGCCCTTTGAGCTTAATAACGAATTCGGCGGCAGGCGCTGGAACGGGGCCGGCGCGCCGGCCTCATATGACCCTCTGGAGGGCACCAAACTGGCGGGCCCGCGCGAAAACACAACGATTGGTATCGTCGCAACCGATGCAGCGCTGGATGCGACCGCCATGCACCGCATCGCCGTGATGGCGCATGACGGTTTCGCCCGCGCGCTCCGCCCGGTTCATGCGCCGGTGGATGGCGACGCCGTTTTCGCGCTCTCGACGGGCAAGAAGCCGCTTGATCGGCAAACCCGGACGCTCGACATCACGCGGCTGGGCGCCATCGCGGCCGATTGCATGGCCCGCGCCATAGCCAGAGGGGTTTTCGAGGCGGAAACGCTGGGGTCTATCCCCTCATGGGCCGCCCGCCACGGGGCCGGGTAACAGGCAGGAGGGGCCCGCAGCCATACCCGCCGATGGGCACTTGCGTTCGGGCGCATGACGCTTTATGAGTACGCGCCTCGCCCGACGGTGCCCGTGCTTTTCAGCCGTTTTCGCCCGTCAGGTCAGATTGCGCCGGTAGCTCAGCTGGATAGAGCACCAGACTACGAATCTGGGGGTCGGGAGTTCGAATCTTCCCCGGCGCGCCATCTCCCTCGGTAAATATTGCCCTGCCCGTGAAACGAGGCTTCAAAGGTCGTTCGAACGGGCGCGATCTCTCCTGTCCAGTATCTCGTATCTCTCATTTCGCGCAAAATCGGTTTGTTCGTGTGGCCAAACGGACAATTCTGAGGCACCGTCCAAAACTGCTTCCGGATGCCGCCTGGCTGCGTTCGCAAGCTCGATTCATTGCTCGAGAGAGAGAGAACTGAAGCGAATGCCTGACGCCACCGGGGGCCCCGTTCTTTCAGTCGTTGTCGTCGCATACAATATGCGGCGCGAAATCCCTCGCACCATCCGGTCGATGTCTCCGTCCATGCAAAAGGGGATTGCTGCCGGTGACTATGAAATCATCGTCATGGACAACGGGTCGACGGACCGGTTTGACGAATCTCTCTGTCGCGATCTTGCGCCGAATCTGCGAATCGAACGGATTGAAAATGCATCCGTTTCGCCGGTCGATGCCATCAATTCGGGGCTGGAGCTCGCCCGTGGAGAATTGGTCTGCGTCTGCATCGATGGTGCCCGCATGGCGTCGCCGGGGCTCTTCAGCCTTGCGGTGAAGGCGGCGCGGCTACACGATAAACCGGTCATCGGCACGTTGGCGCTTCACTTGGGCCCCGAGGTGCAGATGAGGAGTGTTCAGGCTGGATACAATCAGCAGGTGGAGGATCGGCTGCTTGCGTCGAGCGGATGGGAAGCTGACGGCTACCGCCTGTTCAATATTTCCGTTTTCGCGGGATCGTCTGCCGGAGGGTGGTTTCGGGTGCCGGCGGAAACCAATGCGCTC
>CAYSVF010000503.1:0-2281 GCA_964434415.1 uncultured Parvibaculum sp. | reverse complement strand
TCAAGGACCGAGCCGGACGTAGCATCGTCCGACGCGACCAACATTCAGACCCGCATCTCCCGCGATGGCAGTCACTATGTGATCAACGGGCGCAAATGGTGGACGTCGGGTCTTGGCGATCCGCGGTGCAAGCTTTTGATCGTGATGGGCAAGACCGATCCGGATGCACCACGCCACAAGCAGCAGAGCCAGATCCTTGTTCCGGCGGATACGCCAGGCATCGAGCTCGGTCGCATGGTGACGAACTTCGGATACGACGATGCGCCGCACGGGCATTTTGAGATCACTTTCGACAATGTTCGGGTGCCCGTTGCCAATCTTCTGCTAGGAGAAGGACGAGGCTTCGAGATATCCCAAGGGCGGCTCGGGCCTGGCCGCATTCACCACTGCATGCGTATCATCGGGATGGCGGAAGTCGCCCTGGAGAAAATGACACGGCGGCTGCTGGGCCGGCAGGCATTCGGCAAGCCCATTTCCAGCCATTCGGTTTGGGAGCAGCGAATTGCACAGGCACGCATCGACATCGACATGGCGCGCCTACTGACACTGAAGGCGGCCGACATGATGGACAAGGTCGGCAATCGGACCGCGCGTCTTGAGATCTCGATGATCAAGGTTGCCGCACCGCGTATGGCATTGCGCATCATGGACGACGCGATTCAGGCATTCGGCGCCGGCGGGCTGGATTCGGAAGCCGGCACGGCGGCGCTTTTCGCCCGTGTGCGCGCGCTGAGAATAGCCGACGGCCCGGACGAGGTGCACGCGCGGACCATCGCTCGACTGGAGTACGGTAAGTATGCCGAAAAAGCGAACTAGGCTCGCTACTCGCTTGCCGGCGGAGCAATCGACGCCTGCAAGCTCTGTCTAAAGGGATCATTTATCCCATATATCGAATGAAATCCGATTGTGAGAAAATTTTGCGTCCGCTATAGGGTTGTATGGCAAAGGCGGCCCGAGGCTGGTCAAGCGGCGGACTGAATACGGAGAACATGGTGGCAGGCCCACTTGAAGGCGTTAGAATTCTGGAGTTTGCGGGCCTTGGACCCGCGCCATTTTGCGGCATGATGCTTGCCGACAACGGCGCCGAAGTCATACTTATCGACCGTCCGGTACGCACCCGCCACGGCGACGCGAACAAGGATATCCTCAATCGGTCCCGCAAGCGCATCGTTCTCGATCTGAAGCAGCCGGAAGCGGTCGACATCGTCAAGCGGCTGGCAAGTACGGTCGACGGTGTCGTCGAGGGCCTGCGGCCGGGCGTCATGGAGCGTCTGGGTCTCGGACCGGGCGATCTGCTGAAGGAAAACCCCCGTCTCGTTTACGGACGCATGACGGGCTGGGGGCAAACGGGGCCAATCTCCGCTCTTGCCGGTCACGACATAAACTATATTGCGCTCTCGGGCGTGCTCGACGCCTGCGGCAAGGCGGGAGGGCCGCCTGCGCCGCCGGTCAACATGCTCGGCGATTTTGGTGGCGGCGGAATGCTGATGGCGTTTGGAATGCTTGCCGGCATTCTGTCGGCGCGGAGCACAGGGCGCGGGCAGGTCATCGACTGCGCGATGACCGACGGCTCGGCACTGCTCTCCGCAATGATTTGGACGATGCGTGCGCAAGGTCGGTGGCCGGGCAGGCGGGGCGAGAACCTTCTCGATACCGGCGCTCATTTCTACGATACCTATGAGACTGCGGACGGTCTGTTTGTTGCGGTAGGCGCAATCGAACCTCAATTCTACAAGGAGTTCTGTGAACGCCTTGGTGTTGCCAATGATCCCGAATTCTCAAGCCAGATGGATCGTTCGGCTTGGCCGGCGCTGAAGCACCGGGTGGCGTCGATCTTCGCGTCGAAGACGCAGCGGGAATGGGTTGAGATCTTTGAAGGCAGTGATGCCTGCTTCTCGCCGGTCCTGTCGATGGAAGAAGCGGCCGCGCATCCTCACAACGTGTCGCGTGGAACTTTTCTTGAAGTGGCGGGCGTCAGACAGCCCGCGCCCGCGCCGCGCTTCCTGGCCACGCCTGCAAGCCTTCCCACCATGCCGCGTCCAGATCCGGTCGATGGACGGTCGCTGGTCGCCGAGCTTGGTTACGACACTGAGACCCTTTCCCGTTTCGAGGCGAAAGGGGTGTTCGGTGCGAACGCGGAGTTAACCAATGCATTATGAGCATATTCTTTTCGACCTCGCCGACGGATGCGCAACGCTTACGCTCAATCGTCCCGACAGCCTGAATTCGCTGAATGTCGCAATGATGCAGGAGATGCGAGACGCTGTCGGGACGATCGAGC
>CAYSVF010000502.1:0-2289 GCA_964434415.1 uncultured Parvibaculum sp. | reverse complement strand
GATCGAATTCATCACCGACGAGAACGCTCTTGCCCGCATGCTCGGCGTGCGCGCGGCGACGCTCTGCGTCGAAACAGCAAATGGCGTCGCCGGGATCGGCATTCGCGGCGTGCGCGTGCTGGAAGCGGGCGGCGTGGACCGCATTCTGGGCGAAGGCTGCACGCACCGTCTCGCAGGCAATGTCACCGGAAGCCGGAGCCTTTACGGCCATCTCGCCGAGGAAGTTCATTCCGAAGCGCTGGTGCGCCTCGACTTCTCGCCGGCGACGCCGCCCGGCCTGCTCGCGCTTGGCGGCTTCAGCCCGGACCAGTTTCACCCCGACCAGGGCACGGACCTGCTTGAATTCCTCGCCCGCATCGTGGAGCGCTGTGTGCGCCAATGGCTCGACCTGCCGCCGCAATCCTGACCGGCGGCGCCACGCCCGCCCTCTCCCCTGACGATGCCGCCAGAGCCATCCCTGCGTCGGAAGACGCACGACGCGCCTTGCGGGGCTGGTATGCGCATCTCGCCTCGGAACGGCGCGCCAGCGCCGCCACCCTGGCCAACTACCATCGGGACGTGACGCGCTTCTTCGAATTCCTGTGCGAGCATGTGGGCGGCACGCCGGGCTTAGCGGAGCTAGAGAACCTGCAAACGCGCGACCTCCGCGCCTTTCTCACGAAACGCCGCGATGAAGGCCTGAAACCGCGCAGTCTTGCGCGCACGCTCTCGAGCCTGAAATCGCTTTTTCGCTTTCTGGCGCGTGACGGCATCCTGACCAATACGCCCGTCATGGCGATGCGGGGACCAAAACTGCCCCATTCGCTGCCCAAACCCTTAAGCGAAAACGATGCCCGCGCGCTGATCGACGAAGCGCAGGATGCCGGACGCCTGCCCTGGCAGGGCGCGCGCGACACGGCGATCCTGATCCTGCTTTACGGCTGCGGCCTGCGCATCGCCGAGGCGCTGTCGCTGAAACGCGGCGACGTGCCCTTCGCAAGCACGCTGCGCGTCACCGGCAAGGGCAACAAGGAACGCATCGTGCCTCTGCTTCCCGTCGCACGCGAGGCCGTGGACACCTATCTCGCCCTTTGTCCCCACGCGCTGAGCGCGGAAGACCCGCTCTTCGTCGGCACGCGCGGCGGCGCACTCGGCCAGCGGCAGGTACGCGCCTCGATCGAGAATTTGAGATTGCGGCTCGGCCTGCCCGACAGCGTGACGCCGCATGCGCTGCGGCACTCCTTCGCCACGCATCTGCTCGCGGCGGGCGGAGATCTGCGCGCCATCCAGGAACTGCTCGGCCATGCGAGCCTTTCTACCACGCAGATCTATACGGAAGTGGAAAGCCAGCGCCTGCTCGACATCTACGACAAGGCACATCCCCGAGCGAAGGGCTGATGACGCCCCTCACATATGGATGGGCGACCCGGTGACGGCGAGCGCGGCTTCCTTCACCGCTTCCGACATGGTGGGATGCGCAAAACAGGTCCGCGCAATGTCTTCCGACGATCCGCCGAACTCCATCGCGATCACGGCTTCCGCGATCATCTCGCCCGCATTGGCGCCGATGATGTGAACGCCCAGCACGCGGTCGGTCTTCTTGTCGGCGATGATCTTCACGAAACCGTCGGTCACCTTGTTCGCCTTGGCGCGGCCATTCGCGGTGAAAGGGAACTTGCCGACATTGTATTCGACGCCGTCGGCCTTCAACTGCTCTTCCGTCTTGCCGACGCTCGCCACTTCCGGCGCGGTATAGACCACGCCCGGAATGGTGTCGTAATTCACATGGCCGCTCTTACCGGCGAGCATTTCCGCCAGCGCGGATCCTTCATCCATCGCCTTGTGCGCCAGCATCGGACCGGCGATCGCATCGCCGATGGCATAAATGCCGTCGACATTCGTCTTGAAATGACCGTCGACTTTGACCCGTCCGCGCTCATCGGTCTCGACGCCCGCCTCCTCAAGCCCGAGGCCTTCGGTGTAGGGCACACGGCCGATACAGACGAGCACGGCATCCGCGTCGAGCGTCTCGCCGTCGCCGCCCTTTGCCGGCTCCACGCTCACCTTGTAGCCGGAGCGCTGCTTGGCCACGCCGGTCACCTTGGTGGCGAGCTTGAAGGTGAAGCCCTGCTTCTTGAGCGTCCGCTGGAAGGTCTTGCAGACCTCGCCATCCATGCCCGGCAGGATCGCATCCATGAATTCGACGACCGTCACCTCCGCGCCGAGGCGCGACCAGACGGAGCCGAGCTCGAGGCCGATCACGCCGCCGCCGATGACAACGAGCTTGCCCGGAACCTTGGAGAGGGAAAG
>CAYSVF010000501.1:0-2290 GCA_964434415.1 uncultured Parvibaculum sp. | reverse complement strand
CTGTCGCTGACCGCCAACCCGTCGCATCTGGAAATCGTCGATCCGGTGGTGCTCGGCAAGGCGCGCGCCAAGCAGGACCAGCTTTACGATCGCGACCGCACGACGGTGATTCCGCTGCTCATCCATGGCGACGCGGCCTTTGCGGGTCAGGGCGTGGTGGCGGAGTGCCTGGGTCTTTCCGGCCTCAAGGGGCATCGTACCGGCGGCTCGATCCATATCATCATCAACAACCAGATCGGCTTCACCACGAGCCCGATCAACAGCCGCTCGTCGCCCTATCCGTCGGATGTTGCGAAGATGGTGGGCGCGCCGATCTTTCATGTGAACGGTGACGATCCGGAAGCGGTGGTGCATGCCGCCAAGATCGCGACCGAGTTTCGTCAGCGCTTCAACAAGCCGGTCGTCCTCGACATGTTCTGCTATCGCCGCTTCGGCCATAACGAAGGCGACGATCCGAGCATGACGCAGCCCTTGATGTACAAGAAGATCAAGGATCATCCGACGACCTATGAAATCTATTCCCGGCGTCTGGTCGAAGAAGGTCTGATGACCGAGGAAGAGGTCGAAGAAAGGCGCAAGGCATTCCGCGCCAAGCTCGACGAAGAATATGAAGCGGTCACCGGCTTCCGTCCCAACAAGGCGGACTGGCTGGACGGGCGCTGGTCCGGTCTCAGCAAGGCCGAGGGCGAAGCGCGGCGCGGCGATACCGCGGTGGAGATCGAAACGCTCAAGCGTGTCGGCAAGCGTATCGCCTCCGTGCCGGACGATTTCCACATTCACAAGACCATTGGCCGTCTCTTCGATCACCGCAACAAGATGATCGAAACCGGCGAAGGGATCGATTGGGGCATGGCCGAGCAGCTTGCCTATGGCACGCTGGTGGATGAGGGCATCAAGGTGCGTCTTGTCGGTCAGGACTCCGAGCGCGGCACTTTCGCGCATCGGCATTCGGTGCTGATCGATCAGGAGAACGAAGATCATTTCGTGCCGCTGAACAATATTTCCGAGAACCAGGCGGAGTATGAGGTCGTCAACTCCATGCTGTCGGAAAACGCGGTGCTGGGTTTCGAATATGGCTACAGCCTGGCCGAGCCCAATGCGCTTGTGCTCTGGGAAGCGCAGTTCGGCGATTTCGCCAATGGCGCGCAGGTGGTGATCGACCAGTTCATCTCGTCTGCCGAGCGCAAATGGCTGCGCATGTCGGGTCTGGTGATGCTTCTGCCTCATGGCTATGAAGGTCAGGGGCCGGAGCATTCCTCCGCGCGTCTGGAGCGTTATCTTCAAATGTGCGCGGAAGACAATATGCAGGTGGTGAACATCACCACGCCGATGAACTATTTCCACGCGCTGCGCCGTCAGGTGCATCGCAACTTCCGCAAGCCGCTCATCGTCATGACGCCGAAATCGCTCCTGCGTCACAAGCGCTGCATTTCGCGTCTTGAGGAGTTCGGCCCCGGCTCGTCCTTCCATCGCGTGTTGTGGGACGATGCGGAGATGCTGCCGGACCAGAAGATCAAGCTTGCCTCCGACAAGGAAATCAAGCGCGTCGTGATGTGCACGGGCAAGGTCTATTACGACCTGTACGAAGAGCGCGAGCGGCGCGAGATCAACGATATCTACCTGTTGCGTGTGGAGCAGCTCTATCCGTTCCCGGCGAAGTCGCTGATTACGGAATTGTCGCGCTTCCCGCAGGCGGAAATCGTGTGGTGTCAGGAAGAGCCCAAGAATATGGGCGCCTGGACCTTCATGGAGCCGAACATCGAATGGGTGCTCGACCATGTGGGGGCGCGCTACCGTCGTGCGGAATATGCCGGTCGTCCGGCATCCGCCTCCACGGCGAGCGGGCTCATGTCCAGACATAATCAGGAACTCAACCAGCTTCTGTCAGAAGCGCTCAAGATCGATTGATGCCGCCCGCCGCTTCTCTGGTTGAAGCGGGACCGGCCGTCCGAGAAAGGCAGTCAGATGTCGACCGAAATTCGCGTGCCCACGCTGGGCGAATCCGTCACCGAAGCCACCGTCGCCCAGTGGTACAAAAAGCCCGGCGACAGCGTGGAAGTGGATGAGCCGCTGGTCGAGCTGGAGACCGACAAGGTGAGCGTGGAAGTGCCTGCGCCGTCTGCCGGCGTGCTGTCCGAGATCACCGTGGCCGACGGCGAGACGGTGGAAGTCGGCGCGCTTCTCGGCATGCTGGGCGAAGCCGGCTCCGAGGCGAAGGCGCAGCCCAAGAAGGAAGACAAGAAGGACGAGCCCAAAAAGGCCGCCGCCAAGGAAGAGCCGAAGAAGGAAG
>CAYSVF010000500.1:0-2292 GCA_964434415.1 uncultured Parvibaculum sp. | reverse complement strand
ACAATCGATTCTGGAGGCTGAATCAGGCGCTTGCGCCGCGTTCTTGAAAGCCCCCGCCCCGCCATGCTGCAGCGCAGCCACGATTTTTCTTGCGCGACACGGCCTTTAACCGTTCCAATCCTCTTCCTGACCCTGAAGCGGAGGCCAAGAATGCTCGATGTTCTGGGAGTAAAGATGGGCTATCTCGCCACGGGGCTCGCACTGATCTATGTCGGCATGATCACCTTCGGCGTGATCTGACCGAACAAAGCCCCCCACAGGAATTGGAAAGGGCGCCGTGTACGGACGGCGCCCTTTTTCATTTGGGGGGCGTGATTCCAGCTATTCGTCGTCATGGCCCGGCTTGTCCGGGCCATCCACGTCTTTGCACCAAAAAGTAAGACGTGGATGCCCCGCATAAAGCGGGGCATGACGCCTTCCTTCCGTGTCACCCCGGGACGAAGCCCGGGGTGACATTTGTTGTTGGGGTAATTCAGAAGACAAAAACGGGCGTCGTCCCGGCACTCGTTGCCGGGACCCACTCGCCTCAACCGCTTGCCGCAACGCTAGTGGATCCCGGGAATAAATCCCGGGATGACATTCGTTGTTGATATGATTCCGAAAACAAAAAGGGCGCCGGATCACCGGCGCCCTTTCTCATTTTCTTTGAGTCCGAATGGCCCCCGGCTCGGAGGCCGGGGTGACGCGGAAGAACTACGCCGCTTCGTCTTCGGCCGTGCCGGGCGTGTAGTTGAGGATGGGGGCAAGCCAGCGCTCCATGACCCTCAGCTCCATGCCCTTGCGCTCGGCATATTCGACGACCTGATCCTTCTCGATCTTGCCGACGCCGAAATATTCCGACTGCGGATGGCTGAAATACATGCCGCTCACCGAGGCGCCGGGCCACATGGCATAGCTCTCGGTCAGCTTCACGCCGATCTTTTCCTCCGCGTCGAGCAGCTTGAAGAGCGCTTCCTTCTCGGTGTGATCGGGCTGCGCGGGATAGCCCGGCGCGGGCCGGATACCCTGATACTTCTCCTCGATGAGATCCTGACTGCTCAGATCCTCATCCGGCGCATAGGCCCAGAACTCCCTACGCACACGCTCATGCATATGCTCGGCAAAGGCCTCCGCCAGACGGTCGGCCAGCGCCTGGGAGAGAATGGCGCGATAGTCGTCATTCTTCTCCTTGAAGCCCTTGGCGATCTCGTCCTCGCCGAAACCCGCCGTGACGCAGAAGCCGCCGATATAGTCCTCGACACCGCTATCCTTGGGCGCGATGAAGTCGGCGAGCGCGTAATTGGCGCGGTCGGACGAACGCTTCATCTGCTGGCGCAGCGAATGGAAGACCTCCAGACGCTCCTTGCGGTCCTCGTCGGTATAGATCTCGATGTCGTCGACACCGATTTCGTTGGCCGGCCAGAAGCCGATGACGGCGCGCGCCTTCAGCCACTTTTCCTCGACCATCTGCTTCAGCATTTCCTGCGCGTCCTCAAAGAGCGACCGGGCGGCCTCGCCCACCTTCTCGTCTTCGAGAATCTGCGGGTAGCGGCCATGCAGCTCCCAGGTCTGGAAGAACGGCGTCCAGTCGATGTAAGGAACCAGCTTGTCGATCGGATAATCGTCGAAGACCTTGGTGCCGAGGAAACTCGGCTTCACCGGCTTATGGTCTTTCCAGTCGGCCTTGAAGCGGTTCTCGCGCGCGCCTTCGATGGTCTGGCGCTCCTTCTTCTCCTTGCCGGCGGCGTGCTTCTCGGCAAGCTCCTTGTACTTCTCGCGAATATCCGTGATGTAGGCGTCCTTCTTCTCGGAGATGAGATTGGAGGCAACGCCCACCGCGCGGCTCGCATCGGTCACATAGATCGCCTGCCCCGCCTTGTAGTTGGGGTTGATCTTCACCGCGGTGTGGATCTGGCTCGTCGTCGCGCCGCCGATGAGAAGCGGCACGTTGAAGCCCTGGCGTTCCATCTCGGCGGCGACATAGCACATCTCGTCGAGAGACGGCGTGATGAGGCCGGAAAGCCCGATCATGTCCACCTTGTGCTCTTTTGCGGCTTCGAGAATCTTCTCGGCGGGCTGCATCACGCCCATGTCGATGACTTCGAAATTGTTGCACTGAAGCACGACGCCCACGATGTTCTTGCCGATGTCATGCACATCGCCCTTCACCGTCGCCATCAGCACCTTGGCCGCGGCATCGTCGTCGGTGATGCCCATCTCTTCCTTTTCCTTCTCCATGAAGGGCATGAGATAGGCCACGGCCTGCTTCATCACGCGGGCGGACTTCACCACCTGCGGCAGGAACATCTTGCC
>CAYSVF010000499.1:0-2293 GCA_964434415.1 uncultured Parvibaculum sp. | reverse complement strand
GGATGAAAATCTTTTCCCGGCTGACAGCGTTGGCCTCCCTCCTTGTGTTGGCAGGCTGCGGCACCTGGACGGCCGAATCCTACCTGCATGAGGACATTCAGGGAGATACGTTCAACGCGTGCCTCGCGCGCGAATATCAGGATCGCGCCACGTCCGAGGCTTATGTGGATTGCAACTGGGTGGACACTGCCCAGATCGTGAAGAAGGGTCGTGCCGCTGCGGCCGGCCAGAATGTGATGCCGTACGATCCGGCCACCATGGGCGTTCTGCCGGGCGATCTCCCGGAACTTCAGGATGCTCGTCAGAAGCTGCTCGCAGCTCTCGACGATGGCGGACGCACGAGCGAACGTGCCTGCGCCTGCGCCAAGGCGCAGCGTTATTATGATGGCTGGGTGGAACAGGCGAGCGACAACAAGCTCGGCGAAAACGGTTCCTGGCTCGGTGGCGAAGGCGGTCCGGTGCAGCCGGGTCGCGTGGAAGCCGAAAAGGCCGCTTTCTGGGAAGCTCTGACCGACTGCCAGAAGAAGGCTGCCGGCCCCTGGACCATCTATTTCGGTTTCGACAAGTACAACCTGACGCCGGAAGCCCAGGCCGTGATCGACCAGATCGTGTCCGACACTTCCACGCCGCTGGCTGTGGTTGGTCACACCGATACGTCCGGTTCCAACGCCTACAACCAGGCTCTCGGCCAGCGTCGTGCCGACTCGGTTGCCGGCGCTCTTTCCGCTCAGGGCAAGGAACTGTGCGAGAAGGCTTCGAAGGGCGAGACGGACCTCGCCGTGCAGACCGGCGACGGTGTGCGTGAGCCGCTCAACCGCCGCGCGGTTGTGACGACCTGCCAGTAAAACGGTAGCGTCATCGAAAAGATCGGGCCCCGGCAGCAATGCCGGGGCCCTTTTTTGTGCAGGTTCCGCTCCGTTGCGCCGGTACCCTGCGGGCGGCGTCATTAAATTACCGCGCTTTCGTTGAAGGCTTGTGCCGGGCGCTCAATATAGGATTGAGTGCCCTTGTCGCCCCTTCCGCCGCTTGCGCCTTTTTGTCCAGTCACCCGGAGCCGCCCCGCCATGAGTAACCTCTCCCCCCAGGAAGCCGCCGGTCTGCCCCATGCGGCAAATGACGATCTTTCGCTCGGCAAATTGCCGGTCTGGGATCTCGCCGATCTTTATGCCGCGCCCGACGCGCCGGAGGTATCGCGCGATTTCAGGCGGGCGGAGGAGGCGGCCAAAACCTTCGCTACCAATTTCCGCGGGCGGGTGGAGGAGATCGCGTCTTCTCCGCGCGGCGGGGACGTGCTGGCGTCGATGATCGAAACCTATGAGACGATCGAGGATCTGCTCGGGCGGCTCATCTCCTATGCGGGGCTTCTCTATGCGGGCAACAGCGTCGATCCTGCGCGGGCGAAGTTCTATGGCGATACGCAGGAGCGCGTGACCGCGATTTCCACCGAGCTTCTTTTCTTCACGCTGGAACTCAACCGGATCGGGGATGACGTGATGGAGCGCGCGCTGGAGAGCCCGGCGCTGGCGCATTACGAACCCTGGCTGCGCGATCTCAGGGCAATGCGGCCCTATCAGCTTTCCGACGAGGTCGAGACCCTGCTGCACGAGAAAAGCGTCTCGGGGCATGCCGCATGGAGCCGCCTTTTCGACGAGACGATGGCGCGACTCACTTTCGACATCGGCGGCGAGAAACTTCAGCTGGAAGGCGCGCTGCACCGGCTTTCCGACAAGGACCCCGCCATGCGCGAAAAGGCCGCTCACGCGCTTTCCGCCGTATTCGCGGAGAATGCGGGCCTTTTCACGCTCGTCACCAATACACTGGCGAAGGACAAGGAAATCGAGGACCGCAAACGCGGGTTCACCGATATTGCCCAGTCCCGCCACATCGCCAACCGCGTGGAGCCGGAAGTGGTCGAGGCGCTGGTGGGCGCCGTGGCGGACGCCTATCCGCGCCTGTCGCATCGCTACTATGCGATGAAGGCGAAATGGCTCGGCGTCGATCGTCTGGAATACTGGGACCGCAATGCGCCGCTGCCGGAAACGGATGACGAGGTCATCTCATGGGACCGGGCGCGCGACACCGTGCTGGAGGCCTATGGCGGGTTCACGCCGGAGATGGCGCGAATCGCCGCGCCGTTTTTCGAAAAGGGCTGGATCGATGCGCCGCTCAGGCCCGGCAAGGCGTCCGGCGCCTTCGCGCATCCCACCGTGCCGAGTGCGCATCCTTATGTGTTGCTCAACTATCAGGGCAAGACGCGCGATGTGATGACGCTCGCCCATGAACTCGGTCATGG
>CAYSVF010000498.1:0-2300 GCA_964434415.1 uncultured Parvibaculum sp. | reverse complement strand
GTGTGTAGGTCATGTTGTCTCCCTGAAGGTTTGCTTTTTCTGGTTGGGATTCAGTTTTTCTTGTTGTCGTCTTTTGCGCCGCCGTCCGCCGGCTCTTCGTTTGCGCCCGCGCCGGGTCTTGCTTCCTTCAGTTCCGAACAAACGAAATAGGAAGCATAGGAAAGCGTTTCGCGTGCCGGGGGCACCTCGCAGGAATAGATCGACCCCTCCTTCTGGAGGATCAGCGCGCGGCCGAAACCGGTCTTGACCTCATAGCCGTCGGCGGCGAGGTCGGCGAGGCTGCGATCGGTGACGACGAAGGGGCCCGACCGTGTACCGGGGGCGTATTCCTCCGAGATCTCCGCCGACCGGGCAGGGGCGGATATGAGAGGTGCGAGCATGACAATGGCGAGGCTGAAAAGCATCGCGGTGCGGCGGATCATGGTCTCTCCTCAGAAATTAAGGCCGGCTTCTCGGCGGCGGGGCTGCCCGGACCCCCGTGATGAGGGGCGATCTTAACGGATGAGCGCGCCCGTTCAATCCGGGATGGCCTCCGAAACGGTGGGAGACGCCGATCCGCCAGGGGGAGCGCCTAATGGGCGCATCGGGCGCAAAGGCCGGTGATTTCCACCGTTTTGTGCTCGGCCTTGAAGCCCGCATGGGTCGCCGCTGCGTCAAGGGCGCGTTCGAGCTTCGGATCCACGATCTCTTCCGTCCCGCCGCATTGCCGGCAGATCAGGAACTGGCCGCTATGCGGCGCGCCGGCATCCGTACAGCCGAGATAGGCATTGAGCGATTCGATCTTGTGGATCAGGCCCTCGGCCATCAGGAAGTCGAGCGCGCGATAGACCGTGGGCGGGCGGGCCGATTTATGGGTCGCGGCCAGCGTATCCAGCACCTCATAGGCGCCGATGGGCTTGTGCGAGCGCCAGACGATCTGCAGCACCTGCTCGCGCAGGGGGGTGAGCTTGACGCCGCGCTCGGCGCAAATCTCCCGCGCCCGCGCCATGGCCTCCGCCACGCAGGCACGGTGATTGTGCGACCTATGCGCCTTGGGCGCGGTTTCCGTTACCTCGGTCATATCCGCCCTTCCGGAAGGCTCCGATGCAACAATATAACATGAAGAGGCCACCTGACGAAGCGGACCGGAATCGGCCTAGACTGCGTGTCATGTGTGGACGATTTGCAATCACGACGCCTCCCAAGGCGATGAAGGAACTTTTCGGTTATGGGGAGCAGCCCAATTTTCCGGCGCGCTACAACATCGCGCCGACCCAGCCTGTGCCGGTGGTCGCGATGGAGCGGGGCGGGCGGCATTTCCGGCTGATGCGCTGGGGGCTCATTCCGTCCTGGGCCAAGGAGGCGCCGAAATCCCTCCTTATCAATGCCCGCGCCGATACGATCGACGAAAAGCCGAGCTTTCGAGGGGCCTTCCGGCATGGAAGGTGCCTGATGCCCGCCGATGCCTTTTACGAGTGGAAGGCGAAAGGCGGCGGGCCGAAGCAGCCTTTTCTCATCCGCCGGCGCGACGGACAGTGCTTTGCCATGGCGGCCATTGCCAGCAACTGGATGGGGGCGGATGGCAGCGAGGTCGACACCTGCGCCGTGGTGACGACGGACGCCAATGAAACGCTGATGCCGATCCACCACCGTATGCCGGTGATTCTCGATGAGCGGGATTGGGAGGCGTGGCTGGATCCGGAGACGCAGGCGCGGGACGCACAGAAACTGCTGCGCCCCGCGCCCGACGATCTCATGGAGGCGATTCCCATCGGTACACGGATCAACCGCGTCGCGAATGACGATCCCTCATTGTGGGAACGTCACGAGGTTGAGGATGAGCCGCCGGTGCGGCCCGCGCCGAAGGCGAAGGAAAAGCCTGCAAACGCGAACCAGATGGATCTTTTCTGAGTTTTTCCGGTCCCGATCAGGCCGACATGCGGGAATCCGTGCCCGTGTCGGGATCGACCGTGCGGGCATGAGCCCACCAGTTTTCCGGTGCGAGTTCCAGAATGGACATGCCGATATCCTCTCGCCTGATACCGGGCGAGGCCACGAGATTGTCCGCCGTCTCTTCGAAGAGCCGCTGCTTCACCGCCGCCGGGCGGGCGTTGAAGGAAAAGCGGATGAAAACCATTTTTTCGCTGCGGGGGATACCGAAATAGTTCGGATCGAAGATCATGTTTTCCGCATCGAGTTCGCCGGTGACCTGGAAATAATCGTCTTCGGGAATCTTCAGCACATCCATCATGGCCTTGTGGATGCTTTCGGAAATCGCCTTGCGGTACTCGGGCGTCGTGCCCTTGCGCAGCCATACATTG
>CAYSVF010000497.1:0-2301 GCA_964434415.1 uncultured Parvibaculum sp. | reverse complement strand
CTTGTGAACCACGGCATTGAGCGTCCCGTTATGCCGTTCGACCCGCGCAATCGCCTCCTCGGTCAGTTCGGCCGGCGTGACCTCTCCCTTTTCCACCAGCCCGGCCAGGCCCAGCCCGTCATAGTCGGCGTATTCCTTGAACGGCATCCTCGTTCCTCCCCTTGTTTTCGCGATCGGTATTCACAAGCAAAAGATTAGCCGCTGGGGAGGCCGGGTCAAATCGGGAGCGTGTGAGTGAAAATTACTCCGAGTACGGATAAGGCGGTTTCCCGGTGAAGAGGGGTCCCTCGATGACCGCATCGTCGCCCGGTCCCCAGCTCTTCACGACGAAACGCGCCTTGTGCTGGATATCGGGGCCGGTGGGGCCTGCGTCATGCGACACGTCGCCCACATTCATCTGTTCCACGACGACGGCGTTCTCGGTCACCGTGACGAGGGAAAAGCCATGCCCGCTGGAGTCCATATAGGAAAGCCCTGGGCTCGCCCGGTGGTTCACAAACCAGTCGCCCCAGCCCTTGCCCGCATATGAGGTCACGAGCCCGCAGCGGAACCCGTTCACCACCGTGTTGTTCCAGTTGGGCAGGTCGTTCCCGTCTGCATCCTTCACGACGGCAACGCGGTAGAACGTATCGTTGCCGCTTGCGGCGCGCTCGACGCCGGAGAACATATCGCCGGAGCTGATGGCGCCGGTCATGAACTCCGCGACCGGGAAGGCCAGCTTTTCCGCATCCGGGTCCACCGATAGCCGGCCCGCGGCGAAAGCGTGATAGTCGCCCGACAGGGTCACGAGATTGGCGATGCCGTTGGCGCGCACATAGGCCATGAGCTCGCGCAGCTCGCCGGGATAGCCCTGCCAGCCATCCGTGCCGACATAGCCGTCCCGATATCCAGCAAAGGGCACCGAGGAGAGGTCGAGCCGCATGGAGAGTGCGGGGACGGAGCTGCCCCAGAACCGCCAGCGCGCTCTGGAGGCTTTCAGTACCGCCTTGAACCAGCGCTTCTGGCGCGCGCCCATCATGGTGCCGGGCGGCAGCTCGGCGCGGGGGTTGGCGATTTCCTTGTCGCCATAGGAGATGGTCGCGGGCGGCTTACCGTCATTCGCCATGCGACCGGCATCGAGCGTCGTGACGATATCGACCGGCGAAAGCGGTGCTCCCTTGGTCAACGCCTTCACCTCTTTCGTCATCACCGGCGGACTGCGATAGGAGCGCAAATCCGTCAGGATGAGGTCGAGCATGGAACCCCAGCGAAGCGTCCGGTAGATGGTGATGCTGTCGAGTGCGGCGATGTTCGATTTGTCCTGCAACAGGAAGGTATCGTCGGGATCGCCGAAGGGCTCGTCCTTCACATCTGCGATTTTGAAATCGGCGGCCTCGGAGGCGATGTCGTCGAGTGTGCTTGCGCCGGTAAGGATTGCGGGCACGTATTCGAACCAGGCGGCATTGGCGGCCAGCTTGCGGCTCTGCGCGGGCGTCGCATCGTCGAAATAGGTGGCGGCGGACTGCCAGGCATCGTTTGAAAATTCGTGATCGTCCCATGTCGCGATGATGGGGAAGCGGGCCCGGGCGGCCTGCAGGTCCGGATCGCTGAGATAGACCTTGTAGAGATAGCGATAATCGTCCTTCGTCACGGCGGCCTGCGCGCCGCGCTGCCACCAGGGATGCGAGCCGTCCGGTTCCCATGGGTCGGAACCGTCCGGCATATGGCCGACGAGCCGGGCAGGAGTTTGCTCCTGAGGCACATCGCCCGCGACCTCGTAAATGAAATCGCCCAGATGAAGCACGAAATCGAGCTGGCGCTCCGGCGGCGCGGCGATGTCGTCGTTTACCAGACGCCGCCAGGCCCCGTAGAAACCCTGTTCGTAATTCTGACAGGACACAAAGGCGAAGCGCACGGGCCGGTCCGCATCCGGGCTCGGGGCCGTCCGTGTGCGTCCGATCAGGTGAGAGGTGTCGCTGCCTGCGTAGAAACGGTAATAATAGATGGTGTCCGGCTGAAGGCCGTCGACAAGCAGGCGGACGGTATGATCGGCTTCGGCCGGTGCCCGCACCGTACGTTCCAGAACGAGGTTCTCGAACGTCTCGTCCTTCGCAACCTGAACATAGAGATCGATGGAGCCGTTCAGCGGCTGGGCCACCGGATCTTCATTGCCGGCGATCCGCGCCACGCGCGTCCAGAGCAGAACGGCGTCGGGCTGCGGGTCCCCCGAGGCCAGGCCTTGCGGAAAATGGAACTGGCCGGGCGCGGCCTCGGCCCGGTTCAGGCGCGCCAGAAACGGAACGGGCGAGGCCGTGAGGGCAT
>CAYSVF010000496.1:0-2308 GCA_964434415.1 uncultured Parvibaculum sp. | reverse complement strand
ACCATCGAGCGCGCGCACGATCGGCGCCATCTCGACGCCCAGGGTCGCGCCCAGAACGGCGCCGACGACCTTCGTGCCCTTCGCCTCGTTGAACGCAGTGATTTCGCCTGCCAGCGTTTCGGCGACGGTCAAGCCCGTTTCCTCGACGCGGGCGGTCTGGATCACGCGCCCCTCGGGATTGGACGACAGCACGACGACGAAGATGCCCGCGCCATTGTCGGCGGCCGCCTCGAGGATCGGCTCGAGAGCGCCGAACCCGAGATAGGGGCTTACTGTGACCGCATCCGCCCGGTACGGGCTATCGGGGCCGAAGAAGGCGTCGGCATAGCCTTCGCAGGTGGTGCCGATGTCGCCGCGCTTGCCGTCGAGCAGGAGAAGAAGCCCGCGCTCGCGGGCCATGTCGCCGACACGTTGAAGCACCTTGAGGCCATCCGGGCCCTTGCGCTCGAAATAGGCCATCTGCGGCTTGATCATGGCGGTCAGGCCGTTGACGGCCTTGAGCATGCCTTCGCAGAAGGTCCGCAGCCCCTCGACGTCGTCGTTCAGACCGGCCGCCTCGAGCGTCGCCCGCGATGGATCGAGACCAAGACAGAAAGGGGAAAGATCGTCGCCGAGAGAGGAGAACCGTTCAAAGAAGGGACGCATGTTGCGCTTGCCTCATCATCTGGACGCCGATGGACGATGGCTTCGGCGGACACATGGACGATTCGGCGCGCAAATGCGAGCAGAGTCGATACCCGCCGAAGCGTTTTTTTGCAGCCGCTACATCTTGAGCAGCTTGAGCGTTTCTCCGCGCAACCGCTTGTCGGTTTCGAGCACGCCGCGGAACACGCAAGTGATCGTCTTGGTGTTCGGCTTGCGCACGCCGCGCATGGCCATGCACATGTGCTCGGCCTCGATCATGACGCAGGCGCCCTTGGCCCTCAGCTCGGACTCGATCAGATCGGCGATCTGCGCCGACAGGCGTTCCTGGATCTGCGGCCGGCGCGCCAGCGTCTCGACGACCCGCGCCATCTTGCTGAGGCCCACGAGGCCGCCCGCGCTCGGAACGTAGGCGATGTGCACCTTGCCGTGGAACGGCACGAGGTGATGCTCGCAGACGGAATAGAACGAGATGTCCTTGACGATGACGATGTTCTCGTGGCGATCGGACTCGAAGACCTTCTGCAGATGGGTCGAGGCGTCCTCGCGCAGGCCGGAGAAGATCTCCTTGTACATACGCGCGACGCGACCCGGCGTTTCCAGCAGGCCCTCGCGGTCGGGGTTCTCGCCCACGGCGAGCAGAATCTCACGAACGGCCGATTCAAGCCGCTTCATGTCCACGTCGGTGGTCATGAAGTTCGACGGATCGGCCGTGGGCAGGTTCTTGGACTCCTCGGGACGCACAGTCACAGTCATGTTCGCTCTCCACAATGCCTATTCATGTCATTGGTCCTGCCGTTCACTCGGCATACCGCCTGTCGACCCGCACCGGGACGGCCAACGGATCGGTATTCATCGGAGTCACGGCCGCCTCTTCCCAACAAGTCAGTCGAGAAAGGAAGTCGGGGCGATGTCGCGGCGTGACCGCGAAGCTGAAAACGCAGAGGAGCGGCCGCATTCACGCAGGTCGGCTGACGTGCCGGTCATCGCTCGTGCAATGCCGAAATTCGATGCCACTTTCTCCACCTCGAGCAGGTTCAGATGCCTCGTTCCGCTACGACCCTCCAATGCAGCCGCCAGCCAAAAATGCCGACCGTCATGAAGAGTGTCATCCAAATGTGTCTCAATTTTTGTACCCCGTCAAGTTAACGCTACAGAGTGTGATGGCGAACACGCGACAGACCCTTCAATAGTCGGAATTCGCTGCAAAAAATCCTAGCATCAGGCAAAGTGCCGACCCGCGCGGGCCATGCCCCGCCGCGGCGCCGATGCATGCGCAAATATACAATCCGCATTTGTATCGATACTAAGGTTCTGTTTTTAAATGGCTATATTTTTTCAAACATAATCAGGCCGATGTGGCGGAGAAAAGCCGTGCAGCGTGCCCGCTCCTGACATACCGGAAAACCGTCATAAAGATAGGCGCGCTGAGACGATTCCCGGGGAGCGTCTCGTTTTTTGACAAATCCCTTGCAAACTCCGTCGTCAATGTTTCATGATTGGACAAATCTTAACTTCGGAGTACCCGGCGCGTATGGCTGTCGAACATTTGGACATCTCCAAATCGGCACTTCTGGCGCTCGATCTGCAGAACGCGTTCTGCCACCCCGAGGGCACGCTCGGCATCGCGGGCGTCGACGTCACGCGCGCCGCGGCGATCGCGTCT
>CAYSVF010000495.1:0-2310 GCA_964434415.1 uncultured Parvibaculum sp. | reverse complement strand
AAACAGGTCCGGACCCGGACAGTCGCGTAGCACCGGGGTCGCTACGGTTGGCGGGCCGTTTACGTTGACAGGTACCGACGGGAAGACGGTGACGGAGAAGGATCTGCTCGGCAAGCCAAGCGCGATCTTCTTCGGTTTCACCTTTTGCCCGGAGGTCTGTCCGACGACGCTCTTCGAGTTGACCACCCTCGCCGAGCAGCTTGGACCCGACGCCGACAAGTTGAACTTCGTGTTCATTTCTGTGGATGCTGAGCGCGATGGTCCCGAACAGATGAAGCAGTATTTGACGGCCTTCGATAGCCGTATCATCGGCCTTACCGGGACACCGCAGCAGATCGACGCCGCAGCCAAGGCTTTCAAAATCTACTACACGAAGGTTCCGGTCGAGAACGGCGACTATACCATGGACCATACAGCATCGGTGTTGCTGATGGATGCCCAGGGTAAGTTCTTCGGGACAATGGCCTATGAAGAGACGGCGGACGTGATGCTTGCCAAACTGAAGCGTCTCGCCAAAGACAGCTAGTGCTCATCGCCTATCGACGCCGTCGATGGTAGTGCGGCCTGCACCGCAGAAGGCCGCCTAGACACACTTCGATTGTCGACTCGGTGCCGCATGCGTCTCTGCCGGAGACATACACACCTTCGCGAAAGATATCGCTATGAAAAAGCTCATTCCCCTCATTGCTGTGTCGTTTGTTGCGACGGCAATCTCGACAAGCTCTGCCTTGGCACATTCCGAGCTCAAACGCTCGACGCCGGCGGCTGGCTCGACCGTCGTGGCACCAACGTCACTTGAACTGACCTTCTCCGACAGCGTCAATCTACGCTTCAGCAAGGTGATCCTGACCGATTCCGGTGCCATTGAGGCAAAGATTGGCGAACCCGCTCTCTCCGAAGATGGCCACACGCTTGTCGTACCTGTCTCGGCTCCTCTTTCTCCCGGCAAGTACGTCGTCTACTGGGACGCACTCTCCCAGGACGGGCACAAGGTGAAGGGCGAATTCCGCTTCGCCGTTGAGTGATGAGGGAGGCCGTGCTCGATCCGCAGAGCGCGCTGGTCCTTTGTCGAGGCGCAATATTCATGTCGTCCATTATGATTTGGGGAGCGTCGGTGTTACGCTGGCGCCTCCTCTCCGGAGCAGCGAGGATGCGTTTCGAGACCTGGATGGTCGTCATACTGGTCATTACCGTCGGCTTGCTTTTGCCGGTGCAGGTGGCGCGGATCGCCGGGGCGTGGGAAGACGCGGGAGATCCTGATCTTGTCTGGGACGTGGCAATCCTCACGACTCCCGGCAACGCCTGGGCGCTTCAGGCAGTCTCTGCCATGTTGGTTACGTTCTCCTTTATCCTGCGGTGGACGAAAGCCACGCTCGTTTCTGCCTTCTTCGTCTTTGTTGCTCAGTCTATGTCTGGCCATGCCGCCGCGTCCGAGGGCATTGCAGGTTTGCTAAGACAGGCGAACGACATAGCCCACATGATGGCTGCGGGCGCATGGCTTGGCGCATTGCCTTTCGTCATAGGGCTTCTCTCTCGTCCTGAGAGGCTCGAAACCAGAGCTATTCTCATGCGCTATTCCGGTGAAGGACACGTCTGGGTCGCTATGCTCCTCGCTACCGGCCTCATCGCGACGGTCTGGATTTTCGAAGGCATTCCGCTCGACTGGTCGGTGCGCTATCAGTCTCTTTGGGCTCTCAAGGTTTTCGTCACCCTGATGATGGTCGGCCTCGCCATTCGAAATCGCTATTTTCTCGTACCTCACCTTGGAACCGAGCCTGAAACACTGCAGGCGATTGCAAAAGCTACGAAAGCCGAGGTGGGGCTGGGCCTTGTCGCCGTCACACTGGTTGCATGGTTCGGTACTCTTGAACCTCGATAAGTGCCTCACGGATGCGAACGCATCGCCTGGAGCGATCGCGCCGACCCGACGCGCAGCTTTTCCTTCGCTGCGTCGGACAGCTCCTCGAAGCGATAAGCGACGATTTTGATGGTTTCGGGCATCGTACCCTCCTGAAACGAAAAAGCCCGGCGCGCGTGAACTGACCCCGTAAAGTTGGACGGTTCATTGGGCTGGTGAGTTTAAGGGCTGGTTCCTGTATTGCAGAGGGGCCAGCACTTTCAGTTTCAGTTTGATGCGTCGGTGGTTGTAATAGTCAATGTAGTGGCCGATAGCGGTATCGAGGCTTTGGACGGTCTCGAACCTTTCCGGATGGAAGAGTTCGGACTTGAGTGTGGCGAAGAAGCTCTCCATGGGAGCGTTGTCGAGGCAATTGCCTTTGCGTGACATGCTCTGTGCAAGGCCTCTGGCTT
>CAYSVF010000494.1:0-2319 GCA_964434415.1 uncultured Parvibaculum sp. | reverse complement strand
AGATTGGGCGACGGCCTTTCGATGCATTCAATGGCCATGACTTATCCTCAGGGTCCGGTATCCACGATACGCTTCTGGCGCAAGGAGACGATAAGCACACCGCTCAGCGCGATCAGCGCGCCGACGACCATGCGCTGCGTCAGCGTTTCGCCCAGCAGTGTAACCGCGAAAAAGACAGTGAAAATCGGCGAAAGCAGCGTCAACGGCGCCGTCTGCGTCACCTCATAGCGCTGCAGCAGATAGAAGATCCCCGCATGGCCGACCAGGCTGGAGGCAAACGCAACATAGAAGATGCCCGACCATTGCAGCAGCGAGGCCGTCTGGACGACCTCAAACTGGTTCGACTCGATCACCAGCGACCCCAGGAACATAAGCGGCGCAGCCACAACGGCGACCCATGCCTGGAGCTCGAACACGCCGACATGCCTGATCTGACGCTGATAAATCGTCCCGATCGAACTCACCAGCGCGGAGCACAGAACCAGCAGCAACCCGTCGATATAGCGGAAGACCGTCGGATCGAAACTGATGACCATCACACCCGCAAAGGACAAGGTGATACCGAGCCAGCGCTTCCAGAACACCTGCTCGCGCAGAAAGATCACCGACATGATGGTGGAGAACGGCACGCCGAGCTGGCTTGCCACCGCCACCACCGATGCATCGGAAATCGCAAGACCGGCAAAGAAGAAACCGAAACCGACAGGCCCCGCGCAAAGCGCGATGATGATGACTTCTTTCATCTGACCCTTGTGGATCTTCAGAAAGGGAAAGAGCACCGCCACGATAAGGGTGAAGCGCAGCGCCGCGAAGAGAAGCGGCGGGAAATGGCCGATCGACACCTTCGCCGCGACGAGCGCAAACCCCCAGATCAGATTGATCAGCATCATGAAGGCGAGATGTGTGGGGGTCATGCCCATGGGCGTCGGCCTTGCGGGTACCGCCAAGCAGAAGGCGTTCCCCGGAAAGGAGAACGCCCAAAGCTGACGTCGATGTCATTTTTAATCTTGTTACCGCAAGCGGCGAAGCACCGCCAGTCCTGCCCTCAGGAAACTTCTTCGCTCAGGGCTTCCTTGAGGCCTCTCTGGCGGCTGATCCGGTCATAGGCGTCGTTGATCGCGGCGAGCTTTTCATTGGCGATGGTGACGAGTTCCTTGGGCACGCCGCGCGCAATCATCATGTCGGGATGATTTTCGCGCACGAGACGACGATAGGCCTTTTTGAGATCCTGATCCGAAATATCGGGCGTGATACCCAAGACCAGATAGGGGTCCGACCGGTCCGGCCCCAGATGGCTGGCGCGGATACGGGCAAACTCGACCTCCGAGAAGCCGAAGATGTCGGCCACCGTCCTCAGGAACTCGATCTCGTTGGGATGAACGAATTTATCCGCCTTGGCGATGTGGAACAGCGCGTCGAGCACGTCCTCCAGCACCGCGGGCTTGTCGCGATAGATGCGGGCGACCTGACGGGCATAGGCCTCGTAACCGGCGACATCCTGCTGGGCGATCTGGTAGACGCGCTGGACGTTGCGCGCCTCCTCCGCCGGGATGTCGAAGACCTGCTGAAAGGCCTGGATTTCGGCGTCGCTCACCTCCCCGTCGGCCTTGGCCATCTTGGCCGACAGCGCGATGAGGGCGATGGTGAAGACGACCTCATGGTCCTCCAGCGCGCGGTCGATGACGATATGTCCCGCCACCGCGCCCACCAGAGCGCCAAGGGGCCCGCCAACGGCCATTCCAACGCCGGCGCCCGCTATTTTTCCCCAGATCGACATGAGGCAAGCCTAGACGGATTTGCACCGTTTCGCACCCGCGAAAATCGCCTCTTCCCTTGCGTCAATGCAAGATTGGAGCAAAGCCGTTCCGCGCTTGCGAAAGCTGTGGCAGGTTGCAGCCCATGAGCGAGAACACGCCCGAAACCGCAGGCCGCTGGGATTTCTGGATCGACCGGGGCGGCACCTTTACCGACCTTGTGGGACGCAGCCCGGACGGGCGGCTGGTGCCGCACAAGCTGCTGTCGGAAAACCCCGAGCAATATGAGGACGCCGCGCTGCAGGGCATGCGCGAGCTGCTGGGCGTGGGCGCCGGCGAGCCGCTGCCGGGCGAGCGTATCGGCGCGGTGAAAATGGGCACGACGGTCGCGACCAATGCGCTCCTCGAACGCAAAGGCGAGCGCACGCTGCTGCTCACCAACAGGGGATTTAGGGACGCCCTTTCAATCGGTTACCAGAACCGCCCTCACCTCTTTCGGCTGAAGATCGAAAAGCCCGAACTGCTCTACGCGAAAGTGGCGGAAACCGGCGGGCGGATGAGCGCC
>CAYSVF010000493.1:0-2327 GCA_964434415.1 uncultured Parvibaculum sp. | reverse complement strand
CGCGGCGACGAAATCCGACAGCGTGGGGACGAAATCCTCTCCCTTTCCGGCGTTGACCGCGAGGGCGAACGAGTTTCGAACCGCCGCTCCCATCGGATTTGCCGTGCCCGACGAGTTGGCGAACCCCGCAAGATAGGTCATGTCCTTGAATGCATTGGACATTGCGAAGCGGTGGGCGTTCGGATCGCGTTCGAGAACCCATTTGAAAAAAGTGCGATAGAACGGACTGTCCATGCGTCCGTCGCGGATGACCGCGTCGAAGACGCTGGGCGTCAGTCCAGCCTTCGCGCCGAGCGTCAGAGCTTCAGCGTAAAGCGCTGCGTAGCCCATCGCGAGGAAGTTGTTTAGCAACTTCATCGTGTGGCCACTTCCCACCGGCCCGGTGTGAACGATGCGTCCCGCGAAAGTGTCGATGATCGGTCGGACACGCTCGAAATCTTCAGGGCTTGCGCCGCACATGACGTCCAGCGTGCCGGCTTCAGCGTCTGCCGGCGTCCGTGACAGTGGCGCATCGATGAAAGTGATGCCCTTTGTCTTCAGGTCTGTTTCGAGCTTGACTGTGGAGGAGGGGTCTGATGTCGAGCAGTCCACGATGGTGATGCTGCGGCCGGCCGACGCGAGACCGTCGGGGCCATTGACCAGCGCCTCGACCTGCGGGCTGCCGGTCACGCATAGAAAGATCACATCGCAGGTTTCGGCCAGTTGTCGCGCCGATGTGGCTTCGCGTGCCCCCCGTCCAACGAGGTCCTCGACAGGCTCGCGGTTGCGGTGTCCCATGACCGTCAACGCAAAGCCCTTCTCGACAATGTTCTTGGCCATGCCATGGCCCATAAGCCCGACACCGATGAAACCCACTTTGGTTGATGACATTCATGTTCCTCCCAGACAATTCCGCATCACCATAGCAGTTTGCCGTGGCCCGTCACCTGTCGTCCCGATGCGATGTCCGGCGAGGCGGAATCCCGCAGAATTGATACTCTGACCTGACCCGGAGCCAACGCTTGCCTTGATTGCGCGGCAATTTGCGAGCCATGATGAGAGAATAAAGGTGTGGCGATGATGAAGCTTGTACTACTGACATTGGGGCTCTCCGTGATCTCTTCGGAGAGCATGGCGATCCAGCGCTATACATCGACGAGCATGAGCTGCGCGGAGGTTCAACGCACGATACAGCGCGATGGCGCGGCGATCATGCGGTACCAGTCGACGCGGGTGAAGAACCTGCCGCTCTACGGTCGCTATGTGCGCAGCCAACAATTCTGTCAGGCGGGCGAAACTGCGGTTCCGGCCTATATTCCCGCTCGCGACACCAAATCATGCCCGGTCTATGATTGCGAACGGGTCGACTATGACGATCCGATGTTCATTCGTCCGGGACGCTGAGCCGCGCCCGCATGCCTTAAAACTCAAACGCCGTCTGTGCATCGGCTGCCGGGCCTAGTCTAACCCCTTCAATTTCCAGCAGTTTCTGTTTCGTGGCGGCGCCGCCGGGGGCAGAGAAACCGCCGATCTTTTTTCCGGCGGCGAGGATGCGGTGACAGGGAACGATGAGCGGCACCGGATTTCGGCCGAGCGCAGTACCGGTTTCGCGCGCTTTCCCAGGATGACCGGCGGCTTCGGCGAGCCCGCCATAGGTAGTGGTGATGCCGAAACCGAGCTTGCGGGCCGCCAGATAAATCGCACGTTCGAAAGCGTCCGCGTTGCCCATATCGACCGGAATATCGTCGAATTCGACGTGTTTTCCGTCCGAATACTGCCGGATCCGGTCCAAAATCCCTGAAATCTCAGCCGTTGGCGTTTGGCGTCGCGCGCCTTCCGAAACCAGTTTTCGTTCGGTTATGGACGGATCGCTGTGCGGAAGAAGCAGGCGCCGCACGCCCTTTTCGCCCCAACCCAAGCCGATCCATCCGAGCGCCGTATCGACCATTTCATAGGCGTAGGTCATGCCAATTCCATCCGTTTCAGCGCCGAGGGTGCCCATAACACGGGTACAAATCAAGAACGAATGCCCGCAATCCGGGTGCGTTTTCAGCAAAACTGACCGGATTTTTCGCATTTTCCCACCCGTTTTGCGTGCCTTTGCGTTAGCCGGATCTTCACAAGTGTTAACGGCGGGTTGCCGCACGGGCCATGGTGGGGTATTCAGCGGGTTCCGGGTGGGGCGTCCGGTGATCAGGAAGAGACATATTGGTCGCATCGAAGCCAACAGCGGCGTTTGCAATTCTGGCGGCAGGGCTCGCCATGTCCGGCTGCACGACGGCGGCAACGACGACGACGGAAAATGTCGTCGCCTCCACCACGCTCGCCTATCCGACTCTGCCCGACAC
>CAYSVF010000492.1:0-2328 GCA_964434415.1 uncultured Parvibaculum sp. | reverse complement strand
GGCTATCGCTATCCGGAACATGAGCGCCAAGCCGCTGACATCGCGAAGGAAATCGGCTTCACGCAGATTTCCACCAGCCATGGCGTGAGCCCGCTGATGAAATTCGTCGCCCGTGGCGACACGACGGTGGTTGACGCCTATCTCTCGCCGATCCTGAGACGCTATGTGGACCGGGTGGCGGTCGCCATTGGGACCGACGATCCGGCGACGCGGCTTTTCTTCATGCAGTCCTCCGGCGGACTGACGGAAGCCCATCTTTTCGAGGGCAAGGACGCGGTGCTGTCGGGCCCCGCGGGCGGCGTGGTCGGCGCAGTGGAGACCTCAAAACTGGCGGGTTTCAGCCGGATTATCGGCTTCGACATGGGCGGCACATCGACCGATGTCTGCCATTATGACGGCGAGTTCGAGCGCAGCTTCGACAATGAAGTGGCGGGCGTCCGGATGCGCGCGCCGATGATGCAGATCCACACGGTCGCGGCGGGCGGCGGATCGGTCCTGCATTACGACGGATCGCGGCTGCGCGTGGGGCCGGACAGCGCGGGCGCGAACCCCGGCCCTGCCGCCTATCGCAAGGGCGGGCCGCTGACGGTGACGGATGCCAATGTGCTTCTCGGCAAGCTTATCCCCGATTTCTTCCCTAAGGTCTTCGGTCCCAAGGCTGACGAAAGTCTAGATAAAAGCGAGGTTGTGTCGAGGTTCGCAGAGCTTTCCGTCGAGGTCGGACAGCCACCCGAAGAGATCGCCGACGGCTTCGTCAGGATCGCCGTGGAGAACATGGCGCAGGCGATCAAGAAGATCTCCGTGCAGCGGGGATATGACGTCACCGGATATGCGCTGACCTGCTTCGGCGGCGCCGGGGGACAACATGCCTGCCTCGTCGCCGATGCGCTGGGGATGACGAAAATATTCTTCCACCCCTTCTCCGGCATCCTGTCGGCCTACGGGATGGGGCTCGCCGATATCCGCGCGCAGCGCGAGACGGCGGTCGAGAAGGAACTGGATGCGGACACGCTCGCCGCACTCGACCCGACGCTGGAGGAGCTGGGGACGGAGGTGCGCGCCCAGGTGGCGGCGCAGGGCGTGGATAAATCCCGCATCGAGCTCAAACCACGGCTGCATCTGCGCTATGCGGGGACGGACACGGCGCTCATCGTGGACCATGGCGCGCTCGACGAGGTACAGTCGGCTTTCGAGGCGGCGCATCGCCAGCGCTTCGGCTTCACCATCGAAAAGCCGGTCGTCATGGAAGCGGTCTCGGTGGAAGCGATCGGCAAATCGGCGGATGTGACGGAACGGCTCGACGCCGGGCGGCGCGAGCGCGGCGAGGCGGCACCGGAACGGGTGACGCGCTTCTTCTCGCAAGGGGAATGGCACGAGGCCCCGGTCTATCTGCGCGAAGGGCTTGCCCCCGGCGACCGCCTGCCCGGCCCCGCCATCGTGATCGAGCCGCAACAGACCATCGTGATCGAACCGGGCTGGTCGGCGGAAGTGACGGGGCTCGACCATATCGTCCTGACACGGACGGAAGCGCGCGCTGAAAGCTTCGCCACCGGCACCGAGGCCGATCCGGTGATGCTGGAAATCTTCAACAACCTCTTCATGTCCATCGCCGAGCAGATGGGCTTCACGCTCGAAAAGACCGCGCATTCGGTGAACATCAAGGAACGGCTCGACTTCTCCTGCGCGATCTTCGACACATCCGGCGGGCTCGTCGCCAATGCGCCGCATATGCCGGTGCATCTGGGCTCCATGGGCGCGACGGTACGCGCCATCATCGAGCAGAACCCGGACATGTGCCCCGGCGACGTCTATGTGTTGAACGCGCCCTATAATGGCGGCACGCATCTGCCCGACGTGACGGTGGTGGCGCCGGTCTATCTGAACGAGGCGGATGGGAAACCGACCTTCTATACCGCCGCGCGCGGGCACCATGCCGATATCGGCGGCATTTCGCCGGGCTCGATGCCCGCCCATTCGACCTCGGTCGAAGAGGAAGGCGTACTCATCGACAATTTCCGGCTGGTGGCGGCGGGCGCTTTCCGCGAGGCGGAGATGCGCGCGCTGCTGACGGCGGGCAAATATCCGGCGCGCAATCCGGACCAGAACATCGCCGACCTGCGCGCGCAGATCGCGGCTTGCGAGAAAGGCGCGCAGGAATTGCGCAAGATGGTCGGCCAGTTCGGGCTGGAGACCGTCCAGGCCTATATGCGCCATGTGCAGGACAATGCGGAGGAAAGCGTGCGCCGCGTGATCGGCGCGCTGACGGACAGCGCATTCACCCTGCCGCTGGACGACGGATCGCAGATCAAGGTGCGGGTAAGCGTGGAC
>CAYSVF010000491.1:0-2333 GCA_964434415.1 uncultured Parvibaculum sp. | reverse complement strand
CCCTCACCCATCCCCTCCGACTACGAGGAATGAAACCATGAGTAAGACTTTTTACGACCTCGTTCCCGGCGCACCCAAGGGCCGGTTCGACAATGTTGAGCGCAACTACAGCGTCGAAGACGTTGAAAAGCTGCGCGGCTCTTTCCCGATCGAGTACACGCTCGCCACGCGCGGTGCGAACAAGCTCTGGGACGGCCTGCACAAGGAAGACTACATCCATTCGCTCGGCGCCCTTTCCGGCAACCAGGCGATGCAGATGGTCCGCGCCGGCCTGAAGGCGATCTATCTCTCCGGCTGGCAGGTTGCCGCCGATGCGAACACCGCCTCTGCCATGTACCCGGACCAGAGCCTCTACCCGGCCAATGCCGGCCCGGAGCTTGCCCGCCGCATCAACCGCACGCTGAAGCGCGCGGATGAGATCGAGCATTCCGAAGGCGGCGCGCAGCGCGACTGGTTCGTGCCGATCGTGGCCGATGCCGAAGCCGGCTTCGGCGGTCCGCTCAACTGCTTCGAGATCATGAAGGCCTATATCGAGGCCGGTGCCGCTGGCGTCCATTACGAAGACCAGCTCGCTTCTGAAAAGAAGTGCGGCCATCTGGGCGGCAAGGTGCTGATCCCGACCAAGCAGCACATCCGTAACCTGAACGCCGCGCGCCTCGGCGCCGACGTGATGGGTACGCCGACTCTCATCATGGCCCGCACGGATGCTGAATCCGCGAAGCTCATCACCTCCGACATCGACGAGTATGATCACGACTTCATCGACTTCGATGCCGGTCGTACCGCCGAAGGCTTCTATCGTCTGAAGGAAGGCACGGGCGTCGATCACTGCATCAACCGCGGTCTGGCCTTCGCGCCTTACGCCGACCTGCTGTGGTGGGAAACGTCGGTTCCGAACCTCGACGACGCCAAGCGCTTCGCCGAAGCGATCAAGAAGAAGTATCCGGACCAGATGCTGGCCTACAACTGCTCGCCGAGCTTCAACTGGGAAGCCAATCTGGACAAGGACACGATCGCCAAGTTCCAGCGCGAAATCGCGGCCATGGGCTACAAGTACCAGTTCGTGACGCTGGCCGGCTTCCATCAGCTCAACTACGGCATGTTCGAGCTGGCTCGCGGCTACAAGGATCGCGGCATGGCCGCCTATTCCGAGCTGCAGCAGGCCGAGTTCGGCGCCGAAGGCAATGGCTACACCGCCACGCGCCATCAGCGCGAAGTGGGCACGGGCTATTTCGACATGGTCTCCGTGGCCTCCGCCGGCGGCCAGAGCTCCACGACGGCTCTCGGCGACAGCACGGACAGCGCGCAGTTCAAGAAGTCGGCCGACTAATCCAGTCGCAGCCGCTTTGGCAAGACATGAAGGCCGCGGGAGCAATCCCGCGGCCTTTTTTATGCCCTCCGGAGTTTCCTTTGCGAAAAGTGCGGCTGTCCGGATACGCTCTTGCCCATAAAACAAAATCGGAGGGAGCGATATGGCAGACCCTGCCATCGTCGATATTGAGGGAGAGGTCACGCCGGGTTTCGAAGCCGTGCGGGATATATTCGCAAGTAATTTCACCACGGGGGGCGATGTCGGCGCTTCCTTCGCCATCTGGAAAGGCGGCGACTATCTCGTCGATCTCTGGGGCGGACACGCCGATGCCGCGCGCAGCAAAGCCTGGCAGCGCGATACGCTGCCCAATGTCTGGTCCACGACCAAGGCCGTGGCCGCTTTGTGCCTTGCACGTCTGGTCGAGCGTGGCGAGCTTTCTTATGACGATCCGGTCGTAAAGTACTGGCCGGAATTCGGCGCACATGGAAAAGACCGGCTCACGGTCGGTCAGGCGATTTCGCATCAGGCGGGCCTTTCCACACTGCGCGAGCCCCTTACCGAAGAAAATCTCTACGACCACGACGACATGGCGGCGCGCATGGCCGCGGCCGAGCCTCTCTGGGAACCCGGCACGCGCTCGGGCTATCACGCACTTACCTATGCGTTCATCACGGGCGAACTCGTAAAACGCATAACCGGCAAGACGATCGGGCAGTTTTTCAGGGATGAGATCGCCACCCCCTGGGAGATCGACTTCTATATCGGCCTGCCGGAAAGCGAGGAAAGCCGCATCGCGGAAATGATTGCCGCACCGAACGCGCAACCGCTCGACGCAGCCAACCTCAATGAGGTCCAGAAGCTCACTTTCGCCAATCCCTCACCCTCGGCGACGGCCCCCAACAGCCGCGCCTGGCGGAAGGCGGAAATTTCGTCCGCCAACGGACGGGGGTCGGCCAGCGCCCTGGCAAAGCTCTTCGGCGCCGTCGCGGCGGGCGGCGCACTGAACGGCACAAGCCTCGTC
>CAYSVF010000490.1:0-2334 GCA_964434415.1 uncultured Parvibaculum sp. | reverse complement strand
CGTCCTTCGTATCCTCCAGCAGCTTGTAGAGCATGTTGCAGAAGCCGGAGACGGCACCCACCGGCAGCCCGTCGGATTTGCGCGTCAGCGGCGGCAGCGCGTGATAGGCGCGGAAAAGATAGCCCGAGCCGTCCACCAGAAAGAGGTGGCTGCCCTTGCCGATGGCGCGCTTTTCGGCCCCGCTCTCCGCCTCTTCCGTCTTTCCGCTCGCCTTCTTGCCGCTTGTCACAGACGCCTGCCTTCCTATCTAAGGGGTACCCGTGGCATTATCCGCGCCCCCGACACAGCGATAAAGAGCCCGACACAAGGGCCCCGCCATTTCAGGCCGCCAATATAACGCTTTCGCCGGGGCGGGCCACCGCCGCTCCCGCCTTTCCGAAAGCACCGGAAACAAGACCAGAAACGAGAAGGGTACTCCCATGGCCGATACGCTCGCCGAAACCGAAAACACGATCGACCGCCGCATCCCCTCCGAAGAGGTCGCGAGCGAGCCGGTTTCGGCCATTTCGGCGCGGGCCTTGCGCAAGGTCTACAAGGCATCGGGCGGCCAGCCCGCCAAGGAAGCGCTGAAGGGGATCGATCTCGACATTCCGCGCGGCTCCATTTTCGGCCTGCTGGGGCCCAATGGCGCGGGCAAATCGACCTTCATCAACATTCTCGCCGGTCTCGTCATCAAGACGTCCGGCTCGGCCTCCATCTGGGGCTTCGATACCGACGTCAATCCGCGCAGCGCGCGCGCCTCCATCGGCGTGGTGCCGCAGGAACTCAATATCGACCCCTTCTTCACCCCGGCCGAGGCGCTGGAAATGCAGGCCGGGCTTTACGGCGTGCCGAAATCGGAACGGCGCACCATGGAAATCCTGAAAGCCATGGGCCTCGACGACAAGGCGCATGCCTATGCGCGCACGCTGTCGGGCGGCATGCGGCGGCGGCTGCTCGTTGCCAAGGCGATGGTGCATAATCCGCCCGTGCTCATCCTCGACGAGCCGACGGCGGGTGTCGATATCGAGCTCCGCAAGCAGCTCTGGGACTATGTGCAGGAGCTCCATGCGCAGGGCACGACCATCGTGCTCACCACGCACTACCTGGAAGAGGCCCAGTCGCTTTGCGACCGGATCGCCATCATCAATCATGGCGAGGTGGTGGCCTGCGAGCCGACCAAGACGCTCCTGTCGCGAATCAGCGAAAAGCGCCTCATTGTGCGCGCGGCTTCGCCGCTGGAGCAGCTTCCCGCCTCGCTGGAAGACATGAAGGCGACCCTGCGCCCCGACGGCTCGCTCGACATCCAGTACAACCCGGCGGAAGTCAGCGCCATGTCGATCCTCGCCCAGCTTTCCGCCGAGGGGCTGGAGATCGCGGATATCGCGACCGAGGAATCGGATCTGGAGGATGTGTTCCTGCAGCTCACCTCGGGCGCGCATGGCGCCGGGAGCTGACGGGCAGAAGGACTTTTTGTTACCTGCCGGACAATCAGCGCCCCGACGAGGCGCGCTTCACCAGTTCGCCCATGACGAGCCCCACCGTGTCGCCGCCATCCTGCCCGGAGAGCGGCAGCAGCACGCCTTCGACCTCCGTCACCGGCCCGCCCGGCGCGAAACGGGCATGGCCGTAGATGCGGATGGGGCGGCGCAATTGCGCGACGATGCCGAAGAGCTTGCAGAAAGCCGATGAAGGCTTGGCCGACAGCACCTCGGCAAAACTTCTTCCCGTGAAATCATGCGCGAATAATTCGTTCAGCGCCGTTCCCATCAGCCGGACCGTGAAATCCGCCGGGTTCAGCATGGGCGGCGCCACATTCACCAGAAAGACGCTTGGCAGGTGGGACACGATTTCCGCCGGGCTTACATCGGCCCGCGCCGGCATCGCCCGGCCCTGCCGCTTGCCGTCCCAATAGGCCTGCATCTCGCGCAGACGACGGTCATGGAAGCCCAGCAAGGGGTCGACAAAGACATCGAAGGGGGCCAGCCGGATCGGCTCGGACATGGGATACTGACTTTCTTCCGACGCATCATGGAGGGAGAGTCAGCGCGGCCTTCATCGTTTCGCACGGTCGGAAGCGCCCATCTTCTCACCCACGCCCCTTTCTACCACACTCGCAAGGCGGCCCAACAAGCGAATGCGGCTTGCCGCGAGCGATCCGGGGCGCGTGTCCTTTGGATTTCCCCGGCATTCCCTCACCATTTTCCGGTCATTTCGTTGTGCGGCCGGGGGTTTTGGGCTATCTTCCGCCGCGCATTTCGGGGCATATTGCGCGCCTCAAGGGCTCACCGAGCCCGCCGGTTCATACCGGGCACCCGTAGCTCAGCTGGATAGAGCGCTGCCCTCCGAAGGCAG
>CAYSVF010000489.1:0-2342 GCA_964434415.1 uncultured Parvibaculum sp. | reverse complement strand
TTTCCCAATAGCGCTCACCTGTTGCGGCGTTCAGCGCCACAATCTTCATCTTGCTGTCCACGACCGGCGTCGTCAGATACATCACTCCGTCGGAGACGATAGGCGTCGTCTCGAAACTGGCGGTCATGCCTGTCTGCACGATGGCGGCGGGCGACAGCTTCTTCACGTTGCCGGCGTTGATTTTCTTGAGGGCGGAGTAGCGCTGATTGGTGTAGCCATGTCCGTGCAGGAGCCAGTTGGCCGGATCGTCGCCGGCGCTTTTCAAGGTCTTGTCGTCTGTCGCGACGACGGCACCGGACGGTATATCCGCATAGTGTTTGACGCTGGTATTGTCCGCCCGCTCGATTTCATTGCTCTGCTGAACCTTGCCGTCGGCAAAAGCGTTCCCTGAAAACGCCATTGCCGCGCAAACCATGCCCAGTGCTGCAACGCTCCGGTGAAAACGCAGTCGTGCGATGTGCAAGGCCTGCGCGGGGTCATCCTTGTTTTTCGGTATCGTCATTTCGACTCTCCTTCTGCGTGGGGATTGGTCGTGAACCGCTGGCCGCTTGCTCCTTTTCCTCTATTGGCTGTTGCTTGATTTCTTCTGGTCGGGAAGCGGCAGGAGTTTGATCTTCTTCAGATCCTTCTTTGTGAGATCTGCCTGTCCCGACGAGAAGCCATTCCGTGACAAGACGTAGGAATAGATCTGCAGGTAATGCTTCTCGCTGAGACTGCCCGGGTCGTTCTTAGGCATATGCTGCGCGATGAAATCGTAGAGCTGCGTCGAGGACATATTGCCGAAACTCAGGCTGCTCTCGAATTTCGCCCCTTCAAGCGCCGGCCCGGCTCCGCCCTGCAGGGAGGAGCCGTGACAGGCGGCACAGTTCTGCGCATAGGCCTTCTTGCCGGCCTGTACCTGCGACTTGGAGAAATAGGCGGCGCTAGAAGAGTCTGCATAGGCCGCATTTCCCGCAAGAAAGGCGAACGACAAGACTGATGCGGCAAGTAGGCGTCGTGAAATCGGGGCCGGTTTGCGTCGGCTCATGTTCCAACTCTTTGTCAGCGCCCCCGCCAACCGACTTCAGGCTTAACAAGAGAATTCACATAAACGCAAATGCGTATCCCGCCGGTCCCACCCTTCACCGCGAGACAAAACAAAAGGCGGAACGCCGGCCGACGCCGCTTCACTTGCCGTAAAAGAAATATCCGTATCAGGAGCTTAAGTGGCTTCCTACAAGAAGCACGTGATGGCCCGCCACCACCATCGGGACGCGCAACATGCACGAATCATTTAAAATTTGTCATCTTCCGCTTTGCGCTAACCGGGCGAGAAAGATGTAATTTGGCATGAAATACGTGCCCACCGTCGCGCGGCGCATGGCCTGCATAACAGGCTCGCCACACCGAGCCCTCATGGGCTACATAACTTCGTAATAAGCAAACAGCTATCAAGGGCGGCCGTTCGGCGCGACCCGACAGGGAGAATAATATTGTCTGCATTGGAGTCGTCCGCCGAGGACGGGCTGGGACACAGCCTTGGATTTGTCCGCATCATCGAAATGACGCCGGAAGGGCGGGCCCGTATCGAATATGAGGCGGGGCCGCATATGTGCCATTCGGGCGGCGTGGTTCAGGGCGGGTTCGTGACCGGCTGGATCGATGCGGCCATGGCGCATGCCTGTATCGGCATGGTGGGGCCGGACATCGTTCCCATGTCGCTGGAACTCAAGATCAGCTTCTTTGCGCCCGCGCGCCCGGGCCGCGTCATCGCCGAAGGCTGGGTGGAACGCAAGGGCCGGCGCACCTGCTTTTTCGAAGGCCGCCTCGTCGACACCGACGGCCATGTCCTGGCGAAAGCCAGTTCGACGCTGATGCTGATGCCCCGCGACAAGGTGGAGGCGGCCTCGAAGGCGGCCCTTGGCGGGAGCTGAGCGGCACCAGGAGCGGCAGGCGGGTTTGCGGGATATGCCCGCCTCCCGCGCTGCCCGTTCCTAGGCGCTCTTTTGCGGCACCTTTTCCGCCGACAGCTGGAATAGACCTCTTTCGCCCCGGACCAGACTAAAGGCATCGGAAAAACCGACCACGGTTTCAGCCCCGCCAAGCAGAAGATAGCCGCCGGGTCGCAGCGCGCCCGCCAGATAGGCCAGAACACGGGCGCGGGTCGGTTCGTCGAAATAGATCAGCACGTTGCGGCAGAAGATCACGTCGAACCCGAAAAGCCCCGAAGCCAGCGGATTGTCCAGCAAATTGAACTTCTTGAACTCGACCATGTTGCGCACTTCAGCGCGCACCCTCCAGTTCGTACCTTCCGGCACGAAGTAGCGGCTCAGCATTTCGTCAGGCAGCCCGCGGCGCACTTC
>CAYSVF010000488.1:0-2343 GCA_964434415.1 uncultured Parvibaculum sp. | reverse complement strand
CTGCAAGGCGCCATGCCCGCACGGTCTTCAATCGTTTCATTGTGCCCCCTCGTTCTGATCGTCCGGCGTACCGGCTTGCGTCTCGTCCTGGCCTTTTTCGGATCCGGCGTCGCCGTCCGGGTAGATTGTCGCCTTCACGCGGCCGCTGAAATTGATGGTTTCCGACGCATTGTCGGCGGACATGCTGTCGGCGCGCAGCGTCCCCATCGGTCCCTGGCCCCACACCTCGTCGTCGCTCTGGACCGTTCCCTTGTCGAAATTCACATCCGCCTTCTTGGCGTGGAATTCATACCCTTGCGTGGTGAAGAGATCGACCTTGTCGTCGAGCTTAAGCGTCTGGCGGTCGGTGTCGAGAAGCCCCCTGACCGCATTCAGCGTCAGCCAGCCATTCGCTTCATCCGTCTTGAGATCCGCGTCGATATTTTCCAGCCGCACGAGATTGGGCTGCGCGGCGTCCTGCGTTGCGGTGTCCGCGTTCAGCTCATAGGGGCGGCCTTCCTTGTTGAGGCCGCTCACGCGCGGGCTCACCATGCGCAGATCGTCATTCTGGGTGGCGATGTCGCGGAAGGTGATGTCGAGCTTGTCGTCGCGGTCGAAAAATCCCGAATAAACGAAAAGCGAGATGAAGAGCACCACGGCGGCGGCCGGCAGCAGAAATTTCATGAAGCTGACGAAGCGGCTGTAGCTCGACCTGGTGGGACCGTCGCCGCCCGCTGGCATGCCGTGTCCGACAGAGGCGCGTCCGGCGGAGGCGCCAACCGAGGCGTGAGAAGGGGCGGCGCGACCGCTGCCGCGCGCCTGCCGTCCTGCCGGTTCGTCCATCTGGTCTTGCTCCACTTGCGGCACGGTTGTTCTTCTTGCGTTTCGTCTGGCCGATTCGGGCGGTTTCACGCACGTCCCGAAGCCATTCGCTGCAGGAGGGGCCGCATGGGACAGCCTTTGCCGGCAGAGCCGGCCATTGGCCGCGCTTTTTCAAGTATGCGCGCAAGCCTTTCCGGGCGTCAAATGGGCAAAGCCGCGCGATACCGACGAAAATTGCGCCTTTTCAAGGAGATGGCGGCGGGAGGGCGGCCGGTCGACGGCCAATGACGTCGACGCGCGATGCCTCGCCGTCCGTATCCCTCAATGCGCGAAGATATCCTCATCCGCCCAACCGGACAGATCGAGCGAGGCGCGCACCGGCAGGAAGGCGAAACAGGCCTTGGCAAGTTCCATCCGGCCTTCGCGCATCAGCATGCCGTCCAGCGTTTCCTTCAGCGCATGCAGGTGCAGCACGTCGGAGGCCGCATAGGCCATCTGCGCATCGCTGAGCTGATCGGCGCCCCAGTCCGAGCTTTGCTGCTGCTTGGACATGTCCACGTTCAGCAATTCCCTGGAGAGGTCTTTCAGCCCGTGCCGGTCGGTATAGGTGCGGACCAGCTTGGAGGCGATCTTCGTGCAATAGACCGGCGTCGTGACCACGCCCAGATAGCGCTGCATCATGGCGACGTCGAAACGCGCGAAATGAAAGATCTTGAGCACGTTCTGGTCGGCCATCAGCGCCCGCAGATTGGGGGCGTTGTAGTTAGAACGGTCGAGCTGGACGAGATGGGCGGTGCCGTCGCCTGCGGAAAGCTGAACCACGCAGAGCTGATCGCGGTGCGGGTTCAGGCCCATCGTCTCGGTGTCGACGGCCACGCTATCGCCGAAGGTCAGTCCGTCGGGAAGATCGCCCTTGTGAAGCGTGATCGCATCCGACATCGGAACTCCGCTCGGCGGGCGGCGCGGCTGCGCCGCCGAAGAAAGAGAATGGTGCCCAGGAGAAGACTCGAACTTCCACGCCCTTGCAGGCGCCAGCACCTGAAGCTGGTGCGTCTACCAATTCCGCCACCTGGGCACTTGGAGGCGTTGACTTAAAGAGGCAGGCAGGGTTTGTCAATCGGATGAAGCACTCATTCCGGCCTTTTTGAAGTCCCGCGGCCCGGACAGGCATTCGGGGGACTTTGCTGCAAGGCACCATTGGGCTATCTAGGGGTGGAGTTCTGGCTGCAGGGCTTACCACCGCGTTCACTCGAGGCAGGCATGTCGAATTCCACCGAAAACCGGACCAAACGGCTCAAACCCGGCGCGACCATCGCCATATTCGGCGCATCCGGCTTTCTCGGCCGTCACATCGTCCAGAATCTGGCCGCGCGCGGCTACCGTATCCGCGCGGCGGTGCGCCGGCCCAATGATGCGATGTTTCTCAGGCCGATGGGCGCTGTCGGTCAGGTCGAGCCGTTTCAGGCCAATGTGCGCGACGACGCATCCGTGAGGGCGGCCATTCGCGGCGCCGACGCGGTGATCAATCTGGTCGGCATTCTC
>CAYSVF010000487.1:0-2345 GCA_964434415.1 uncultured Parvibaculum sp. | reverse complement strand
GTAAAATTCGGTGTCGTCCCGGGATTTATTCCCGGGACCCGCCGGCGCTTCAACAAACGTTGAATGTGAGTGGGTCCCGGCTTTCGCCAGGATGACACTTCTGGTTAGCTAACGGCTCTGACACCTTCTCCGGAGCCGCACCCATGTCCCTTATCCGCCCCCGCGACGTGCTCGACTTCTGGTTCAATGCCGGGCCGGAGAAATGGTTCACGAAAAGCGACGCTTTCGACGCGGAAATCCGCCGCGAGTTCGGCGATGCGGTGAAGGCGGCGGCGGAGGGCGATTACGACGACTGGGTGAGGGAGCCGGAAAGCGCGCTCGCCCTCGTCATCCTGCTCGACCAGTTCACGCGCAACATCTATCGCGACGATCACCGGGCCTGGGCGTCCGACGCGAAAGCGCTTGGCATTGCGCGCGAGGCGATTGCGCGCCGCTTCGACACGACCCTGCCGGAGGTTGCGCGCCGCTGGTTCTACATGCCCTTCATGCATGCCGAGGACCTTGCCGCGCAGGAGGAGGGGCTGGAATATTTCGACGGGCGCCTCAACGATCCGGAAACGATGAAGTTCGCCGAAATCCACGCCGACATCATCCGTCGCTTCGGCCGCTTCCCGCATCGCAACGCCGTGCTGGGCCGCGCAACCACGCCGGAAGAGCAGAGCTTCCTCGACGAAGGCGGCTTTTCAGGCTGAGCCCCGCCTTATCCACATGGGCAAAATCCGCCGCATGGGGCGGTTTCGGCCGGGAAGGCTTTGCCGCCTTCTCGCGGCGCCGTGACGGCGCTCCGCGCAATTCATTGAAAAATATAACTAAATTTCGCGCCCCCTGCTGGCCCGCCCATTGCAATCCGGTAAGGCAAAACCCCAATGCCTTTCCGGAGAGCGCGCATCATGGTCACCGAGCACGAAATCAATCTTCTGGCCGCCTATATGGTCGATACGCATGGCGAAAAGGCCATCGGCTTTGCCGATCAGGCCGTCGACGAGCTGGAGCGGATCGGCGAGAAGCTGCGCGCCGAGGCCTGGCGGCAGCTTCGCGTCGTCGTGCTGGACATGGTGAGCGGGCGGCGCAACCGCGAAGGCGGCGTGCTGCACTGAGGCCGGTGCATCTTCGGATGGCGCGTCTTCGCGCCTTCGCGGGCGCAAAATTGCCTGTTTGCAATGATCCGATTTTTCAAAGGCGCCGGTGGGTCACCGGCGTCTTTTTGCATGCGGGGACTGCTTTTGACCGCAACGTCAAGCGCATTTGTGGCTTGGCGCAGGGCGCTTTGCCCGGCTAGATAAAGGGAAGAAGAACGGGACCGGCAAAAGCAGGCAATGCATTGTCGGCATGAGAAAGAATGAGGGGAGGCCATCCATGACACTCGATCCGCAGGCGAAAGCCATTCTCGACGGCATGGCCGAGAATACGGAAATGCCGCGCATGATCGACCTGCCGCCGGAGGGCGCGCGCGAAATGTATCGCGGGCTCGCCGCCGCGCTCGATGCGCAGGGCGTTCCCATCGGCAAGGTGGAAGACCGCGCCATTCCCGGTCCCGCGGGCGATATCCCCGTCCGCCTTTACGAGCCCGTTGCGGGCGGCAATGGTCTGCCGGCGCTCGTCTTCTATCATGGCGGCGGCTGGGTGATCGGCGATCTGGAAACGCATGATGCGCTTTGCCGCACGCTTGCCAATGAAAGCGGCTGCAAGGTGATCGCGGTGGATTACCGCCTTGCGCCCGAACATCCCTATCCGGCCGCGTCGGAAGATTGCTATGCCGCCGTGAAATGGGTGGAGGCGAATGCCGCCGACATCAATGTCGACCCCAACCGCATCGCGGTGGGCGGCGACAGCGCGGGCGGACATCTCTCCGCCGTGGTCTGCCAGATGGCCAAAGCCAATAAGGGCCCGGTCATTTCCTTCCAGCTTCTGATTTATCCGGTTACGGACAAACCCGGCAAGACCGGCTCCTATGACAGCTTTGCGGAGGGCTATTTCCTCGAGAAGGAAGGCATGGAGTGGTTCTGGAAGCATTATGCGGGCAATGGCGCGGATGAAAGCGATCCGCTCCTTGCGCCGCTGCAGGCGAAGGACCTTTCCGGCCTGCCGCCGGCCTATGTCGTGACCGCCGGTTTCGACGTGCTGCGCGACGAGGGCAAGGCTTACGCGGATGCGCTGAAGAAGGCGGGCGTCGACGTCGAATATGTCAATTACGACGGCATGATCCACGGCTTCTTCAACCTGCAGGCCGCCATCGACGTATCGCGCGACGCGGTGAAGGCCGCCGCCAAGGCGCTGCGCGACGCGCTCTCGTAAATTCCCGACAGTGGAAAACTATCCCGTCACCCCGGCCTTGAGCCGAAATC
>CAYSVF010000486.1:0-2347 GCA_964434415.1 uncultured Parvibaculum sp. | reverse complement strand
GCCGACACCCATCACGAAGCAGCGCGCCGCCGCAATCGTGCCCGCCGCCGTCATCATCATCGGGAAGGCGCGGCTGTAATGCGCCGCCGCGTTGACGACCGCCTTGTAGCCCGCGAGGTTCGACTGCGAGGACAGGATGTCCATGGACTGGGCGCGGGTGATGCGCGGCATCAGCTCCATCGCAAAGGTCGTAATACCCTTTTCGGCATAAATCTTCAGCCGGTCCTTGTTGTCATAGGGATTGAGCGTGGCTGCCAGCACGGCGCCCTGCTTCATCATCCCCAGCTCTTCGTCGGAGGGCCCGCGAACCTTGAAGACGAGATCCGCGTCCTTGAGCGTCTCTTCGAGGCTGGAGCCGATCTTGGCACCGGCTTCCTCGAACAGCGCATCCGGCAGCGACGCCGCGACGCCGGCTCCCGTTTCGAGCACCACATCGACACCGAGGCCGACAAGCTTCTTCACAGTCTCCGGCGACGCTGCGACGCGGGTCTCGCCATCGGACCGTTCTTTCGGAATTGCTAGCTTCATGAATTTCCGCCTCTTGGGGTCATTCCGCCATCTGGGAACGCGGACCGAAACTCGAGGTCCGCAAAGCGGGACCGGCTCCCCGGGCGGGCAGCCAGTCGCAAATTAGAATTATTCGTAAATATACAGGTGAGCGAGAACGTCAAGCCCCCGCCCACAAACTTCGGCAATCAGAGCGTAACGATCGCCAGGAAGATTACGAAAAGAGCCACGGCAGCCGTGCCGTACTTCGAAAACGTAATGAAGCCTTCATAGGTGGCGAGATGCTCCTGCGCATCCATTTCCTCGCCCCAGCCCTCTTGAGCCATTTTGTCCATCTGCGTAACGCCCCTCTATATTGCTGCTCGTACCGGTATTCAGAGCGTGCGGACTATAGCAAAGGTGTTCCGCTCGGCAAGCAAATCGACCGGCCGATCTTGCCCAAACCCCTTCAACCTATTGTGCAATTCCGTTCACGCAGCCTCACGGCGGTCAGGCTGGAACACCTGCTGCGTCGAGCGCCTCGCGCTGGCGCGTTTCGAGCGCCGCCGCGTCGAAGCCCTCGATCGCTTCCATGAACATTTCGTGGAAATTCAGCTCGGCGTCGAGATGCAGGAACACCGCCCCGAGCCCGATCGCCGCCCGGTCCATGAAGACGAATTCGCGCGGCGGCGTCACGGGCCCGAGTTCCTTCAGCGCCTGATGCACGCGATAGGCTTCCTTGCGGCCATATTCGGCCGGGCTCACCCCGTCGGCAATCGAGCGCACCCGGTCGTCCAGCAGCGGCCCATAAATGAATTTCGCCCAGATATTGAGCGTGTCGATCATCTCATTGTTGAGCCCGGTAAAGCCCCAGCGCTCATAAGCCGCCGCAGCCCGGTCGCGATCATCCGTGGCGACGGCGTGGTAAAGCTCGATCACGCCCGCGACGAAGGCCGGCGGGAAGATGCGGATGCATCCATAGTCGAGCAGGTTGATCGCCCAGCCCCGTCCCTTCTCCGGCACGTCGTCATGCATGCGTACCGTGTAATTGCCCAGATGCGGATCGCCATGGATGACGCCAAAGCGCGCGAAGGGATGCCACCAGGCCGCGAACATGGAGCGCGCAATCTCGTTGCGGTCTTCCAGCGGATGATCGCGGAAGGACAGGATCGGCTCGCCATCGAGCCGCGTCATGGTCAACAGCCGCTTCGTGCTCAGTTCCGGCACGGGCTCCGGCACGATGATGCGCGGATCCGCCTCGAAAATGAGATCGTAAAGCCGCATATGCGCCGCCTCGCGCTCATAATCGAGTTCCTCACGCAGCCTTTCGGACAGTTCCTGATAGATTTCCCGTGTGTCGATCGCACTGTCCACGCGGCGAAAGATCTGCAGCAGCACACGCAACTGGCTGAGATCGGCCTCCACCGCGGACTGCATATCCGGATATTGCAGTTTGGCAACGACCGCGCGTCCGTCCGGCGCCACCGCGCGATGCACCTGGCCCAGCGAGGCTGCAAACGCCGCGTCGCGCTCGAAAGACTTGAAATGCGACTGCCAGTCGGCGCCGAGTTCGGCCCGCATACGCCGTTTCACGAAGGGCCAGCCCATGGGCGGGGCAGACGACTGGAGTTGCGACAGTTCTTCGGCAAATTCTTTCGGCACGGCTTCGGGAATGGAGGACAGAAGCTGGGCGATCTTCATGATCGGCCCCTTCATGCCGCCCAGCGCCTCGCGCTCCACAATGGCGGTCTTCATCCCGAGCTGGCTCGCCCGGATCGCGGTGACATATCCGCCCGGTCCGGAACCGATGACGATGAGGTCGTATTGGGTGCTCATGAGTTTCCCTTCCGGCCTACAGAAG
>CAYSVF010000485.1:0-2349 GCA_964434415.1 uncultured Parvibaculum sp. | reverse complement strand
AAAGCACGGCACAAAGCAGCGAGATGGGCAGGACGATGGCCAGCGTGCTTGGGAGCGCGAGAACCGTCAGGTCGAAATAGGCGAAAATGCTCTGGCCCTGCGAGATCAGCACGTCCAGCATTCGCAGCGCCTGGGTCAGCCAGATGATTCCGGTCAATACGAATGTGACGATCGCGAAAGGCACCGCCGATTGCCAGAAGATGTACCGTGTGAGCGATTGCAGCATCGAATCCGTCGGACGGCGCAATGGGAAAATTGTTCGGAGCGGCCAGGTTTGTCTATCCTGTGTCGCCGGGTTAGATAGCATGGTTATCCCAATTCGACGGGCGGGAAAAGGCGGCGGGGCAGCCGCCGGACCGCCCGACCCCCAAAGGCCGCCTTCTCAGGCCTGCCCGGGAGGCCAACCAGAATGCGGAACGGGCGCAAGGGCGCCGGTGTCCGGAGAAAGGCTTGTTTGATGAATATTTCCTTCGCTGACATATCGCTGACCAAATCGGGTGCGCTCGCCGTCCTCGTGACCGAGGCCGCGACGCCGCGGGGCGTGGCCGCCGATATCGACAAAAAGGCCGATGGCGCCCTGAAACGGGCCATGAAGGCCGCCGGATTTACCGGCAAGGCGGAAAGCGTAATCGAGATTCTCGCCCCCAAGGGGCTGAGCGCCAGCCGGGTTCTGCTCGTCGGCGTGGGCAAGACGGGCGATCTCAGCAAGGCGGTGCTGGAAAAGGCGGGCGGCATCATTGTCGGGCGGCTCGAAAAGGACAAGGAGACCGCCGGGGCGGTCGTTGTGGACGGCATATCGTCTGCCCGCATCACGGCGGCCGACGCAGCGGCGCATGTCGCCCTGGGCGCGGCGCTGCGGGCCTACAAGTTCGACAAATACAAGACCGCCAAGGGCGGCAACCACAAGGACCCGAAGAAGGAGCTGAAGACGCTCTCCATCATGTCCAGCGGGGCCGCCGCCGCGCGCCGGGCCTATGCGCCTCTTTCGAAGGTGGCCGAAGGGGTGTGCCTTGCCCGCGATCTCGTGAACGAGCCCGCCAATATTCTGCACCCGGGGGAATTCGCCAAGCGCGCACGCGCTCTTTCCAAGCTCGGCGTGAAGGTAGAGGTGCTCAGCGAAGCGCAGATGCAGAAGCTCGGCATGGGTGCGCTGCTCGGCGTGGGCATGGGCAGTCAGCATGAAAGCAAGCTCGTCGTCATGCGCTGGGAAGGCGGCAAGGCGAACGACAAGCCGGTCGCCTTCGTCGGCAAGGGCGTCTGTTTCGACACCGGCGGCATCTCGCTGAAGCCGCCGGCGGGCATGGAAGACATGAAGGGCGATATGGGCGGCGCGGCCTGCGTGACGGGCCTGATGCATGCGCTGGCCGCCCGCAAGGCCAAGGTGAACGCGATTGGCGTGATCGGCTGCGTTGAGAACATGCCCGACGGCAAGGCACAGCGCCCCGGCGACATCGTGACCTCCATGTCCGGCCAGACCATCGAGGTCATCAACACCGATGCGGAAGGCCGCCTCGTGCTGGCCGATGCGCTCTGGTACACGCAGAACCGCTTCAAGCCGAAATTCATGATCGACCTGGCGACGCTGACCGGCGCGATCATGGTCGCGCTCGGCAAGGAGCATGCGGGCCTGTTTTCCAATGACGACCGGCTGTCGCGCCAGCTCGGCGATGCCGGCATGGCCGAGGGCGAGAAGGTCTGGCGGCTTCCCATGGGACCGGCTTACGACAAGCTCCTCAATTCCAAATTCGCGGACATGAAGAATGTCGGCGGACGGGATGCGGGCTCGATCACCGCGGCGCAGTTTCTTGAGCGTTTCGTGAACAAGGTCACCTGGGCGCATCTCGATATCGCCGGTACGGCCATGGCCTCGCCGCAGACGCCGACCAACCACAGTTGGGCGGCCGGCTGGGGCGTGCGGCTGCTCAATCGTCTGGTGGCGGACAATTACGAGGCGTAATTGCCCGCACCGGAGAACGGCATGACCGAGGTGCTTTTCTACCATCTGCAGAACGCGCCGCTCGAGCGCGTTCTGCCAGACCTTCTGGAACGCTCGCTGCAACGCGGCTGGCGGGCCATCGTGCGTGCCGGAAGCAAGGAGCGGCTGGACGCGCTCAACAACACGCTCTGGACCTATCGCGACGAGAGCTTTCTGCCGCATGGCACGCTTGAGGACGGGCCGCCGGAGCTGGAGCCTGTCTTTCTGACCACGGAAGATGACAATCCCAACGGAGCGAATGTGCTCTTTCTGGTGGACTGAGAAGGACCGGGCGAGGTGACCGTCTATGAGAGCTGCTTCCTGATGTTCGACGGCCTCGATGCGGAAGACGTTGCCGCTGCCCGAAACCACTG
>CAYSVF010000484.1:0-2354 GCA_964434415.1 uncultured Parvibaculum sp. | reverse complement strand
TCGCCAATGTGATCGAGCCGGTCGGCGCGTTCCTCGCCGATGCCCTCGCCGGGGGACCGTCGACCGAGGATCAGGCGGGAAACGCGGTACCGGCGGGACGTGGGCGCGGGACCAGGCCTACCCGTTCCGCCGCCTCGCCGAACTAGCCACCGGCGCGCTGGCCTGGCCACCCGACATGTTCTGGGCTGCAACGCCCCACGAGCTTTGGGCAGCAATGGCCGGCTGGCGTGCTGCGCACGGCATCGAAGACCGGCTTGCCCCGCCGTCGCAGGACGAGATCGACGACATGAAGACCCGTTTCCCGGACTGACCTGCAGCTGTGGAAAAAGCGCTTGCGATTGCGCGTAGCGGTCTTTCTCCCACTTCCTAACAGGGGACGGTTGAAAGGGAGGAACATGAAGAGGCTCATTTCTGCGATCACAATCCGTCTTGTTGCGGCCGGTATTGTTGCGGCATGGACTGCCGCTGAACCGGCTGCTGCTACCGAGAGCCAGGACCTAACGCCGTCGGCGCATTGTGCTGTCGCGCTGTGCACCGATGAACGTATGCCGCAATGTCAGGGTGCCCGCAGCGCTGGACCCGCAGCGGCATTGGGCATTGCCGATGCCAGCTACGTCGAACGGCAGTACGGCCCGGTCCTGTCCGGGTTCGATTTGCCATCGAAGGTGGAGCACAGCGCCGCTGCGCACTGTAGACAGACATCGAACGGCAATCCCGACCGGTACGGCGAATGCCTTGTCGTTCAGTACGCCACGGCAAGAACCGCGTGCCTCAATGTGCTGGCCTACCGTGACCCCGAACCGGTCCGGGAGCGGCTTTCCGCATGCGCCGGCTTCGGCGATGTCCGATCCACCGGTTTCGACTGGGCGGGGTTCCGCGACTGCCTGATGACCGCGCACATGAAGCAGTTCAGCCGGTAGTGTCGCCGGACCAAGGGCCGCTATAAAACGCCCCGGCAACAATCCGGCATCAACATGTCGAGCAGCTCCAGGGCGTTGTCGACCGGAAACTCCATCGACCGGGTGACGCCGTCGTTGGTCTTGAACGTTGCGCCGAACTTTAGGGCATTGATGAACAAGGCTGCCAAGGGCTTGGTGTTCGGGTTACCCCAGTTTGTCGATCCGTCCTGCTCAATGGTGATGTCCATGAGCGCATAGGAGATAAAGTAGGGGTCCTTGAACGCATATATAGGCTCGATACGCTCGTCGAATTCCTGCTTCGTAAAAAGGGACTGACCGTCAATCGTGAATTCAAAGCGGGCCTCGGAATCGAGCAGCAGGGTGTCCTGGCCTTCAGGCGCTGCAATACTCAGGCCGATCTGAAACCCGGTCGTATACCTGCGGTGGTCTACATACAAGCAGAGCAAAAATTCATCGGCGCTTTCGCGGCATACTTCCCTGAAGGTCAGTTCGTTTACTTGATCCTGATGAACACGAGCGACCCACTTTTCTTTCATAAGGTCGTTGGCGGACGAAGGACCAAGCGTCCCCAGGCTGGTTGCCACGACAAACAAGAAAATACCCAGGCGATAAGCCATCTCAATTTCCTCCGCGATAAATGTCCTGGCGAGGACGACGGCCAGGCGCAGCGCATCCACGAAAAGAACAAACAGTAAACATATAGGCGTCGATTATGGCAGATGCACCCGATTTTCTCATAAGAATCCGTACCGACGTCTCCCAGGTGAAGTCTGGTCTCAATGAGATTGCGGGCGGTGTCCGCCAGCTGGAAAATGCGGTCAGCGCTCTGGGGGCCGGCAGGGCGACGCGCGGACTGGCCGGACTGGGCAGGGCGCTCCGGCTCGTATCGAGCGGGCTTTCGCTGTTTCTGGCGCCGTTGAGGGTCGTCGAGGGCATCAGACTGATTGCCGATGCGCTTGGCCTGTTCAAAGGAATGGAAAAGCCGCTCCTGGCCTTCGGCGACGAGCTTGAGGAGGTCCGCAGGAAAGCGTCGGAAACACGGGCTGAAATTGCCGCGATTCGACGCGCTGGACCTCCCAGGCGACGTCGGCGAGGAAACGAGCAGAGCCCCGAGGCGCAAGCGCGAAACCTCGAGGACCAATTGGCCGACCTCGAAGCAAGGGATCCGGTGATCGCTTTGCCGAGGGCGCATTTGCGGCTCATTGAACTGAACGAACGTCTCAAGAAAACGACCGGCAACTCTGTACGAGGAGTTCGCCATGACATTGATAGGGTGGAAGCTCTTATCCGCGATCTTGAAGCGCAGATCGCAGAAGCGGCGCTTCTCGACGACGAACTGGAACCGGATGGACTGGGAACAGAAGCCGGTTCATCCGAAACGACGCCTTTGCCGGTTGCCAGCCCGGCCTTCCTGGACATTGAGCAGGTCTCGGC
>CAYSVF010000483.1:0-2361 GCA_964434415.1 uncultured Parvibaculum sp. | reverse complement strand
GGTGCGCCACTACTACATGCGCAACAGACCGGAACAGGGCGATCTTCAGGTCAACCTGCTCCCCAAGGGCGAGCGTAATCGCGAAAGTCATGAAATCGCGCTCGAGGTACGCCGACTTCTGGCAAACATTCCCCGCCCGGAGGGAACCTATATCCGCGTGGTGGAAGTGCCGCCCGGCCCGCCCGTTCTGGCGACGCTGCTGGCCGAAGTCTATGGGCCCACCGAGCAGGCGCGCCGCGATGCCGCCCGAAAGGTGCTGACCGCGTTCCGGGAAGTGCCCTTCGTACGCGATATCGACACGACCTTTCACGAGCCCGGCCCCCGGCTGCGCTTCATCATCGATCAGGAGAAGCTGGAGTTTTACGGCGTCGAGCAGCAGGCGGTCTACGACACCATCGCCACCATCGTCGGCGGCACGCAGATCGGCTTCTCGCAGCGCGGCCATGGGGCCAAGCCTTACGAGATCGTGCTGCAATTGCCGAAAGCGGCACAGTTCATGGGAGAGCGCATCCTCTCCACGCCGCTGCCCGCGGGCGGCACCACCCGCACCGGCAAGAATGTCGAGCTGGGCGATGTCGTGACCATGAAGACGGAGCGCGGCTCCTATCCGCTGTTCCGTCACAATGGTCGCTTTGCCGAAATGGTGCTGGCGGAAGTCGCCGGCGAATATGAAGCGCCCATCTACGGCATGTTCGCCGTGGAAGACCGTATCGACGCGATGGACTGGGGCAAGGACGGCCCGCCCGCCATCGCATTCCACGGGCAGCCGCTGGATGAATCCACCACCACCCTGCTCTGGGACGGCGAATGGGAAGTGACCTACATCACCTTCCGCGATATGGGCGCGGCCTTTGCCGTGGCGATCCTCGGCATCTATCTGCTGGTTGTCGGCCAGTTCGGCTCGTTCAAACTGCCGCTCGTCATCCTCGTGCCCGTGCCTTTGACGCTGATCGGCATCGTGCTCGGCCATTGGTTGTTCAATGCAGCTTTTACGGCGACGTCGATGATCGGCTTCATCGCACTGGCGGGCATCATCGTGCGAAACTCGATCCTGCTGGTGGACTTCATCCGCCATCGACAGGCGGCGGGCTCGGTGCTGCGCGAAGCCCTGCTGGAAGCGGGCGCGATCCGCTTCAAGCCCATTGTACTGACTGCGGGCGCGGCCATGATCGGCGCCGCCTTCATCATGACGGACCCGATCTTCCAGGGACTGGCGATCTCGATGGTCTTCGGCCTCGCCTCATCCACCGCGCTGACGATCCTCGTCATCCCGGCCATCTATGTCTGGCTGCGCGATGACGGCAAGGGCTTCGGCAAGATGGAAGAGTGAACGAAACAGCTGCCTGAGGGATAACCCTCAGGCAGCGTCCACCGCGTGCGCGCCGCCGCATTCAGCGCGCTCGAACGGTAGCTCGAACCAGAAGAGAGCCCCCTCGCCCTCCCGCCCCGTGGCGCCGATTTTGCCATCCATCAGCGAGACGAGCTTGGAGCAGATGGCAAGGCCGAGCCCCGTGCCGCCGAAATTCTTCGACACCGAGCTGTTGGCCTGAACGAAGGGCCGGAAAAGCTTGCGGGCGACATCGTCCGAAAACCCGATCCCCGTATCCGCGACCTCGAACCGCACGGTCACTTTCTTGCTGTCTGAGGACAAGATGAAAGCGTTCAACGACACGCGGCCGCCTTCCGGCGTGAATTTCACGGCATTGGAAATGAGATTGGAAAGGATCTGGCGCAGCCGTCCCTCATCCCCAAGGACGATGACACCTTCCAGCGTTTCGTAATGGCTGTCGAGTTCAACCTGCTTGTCGCCGGCGCGGCGCGCCCAGAAGCTCATGCTCTCCATGAAGTCGTCGAGCCGCAACCGCTCGCGCCCCAGCTCGATGCGGTCGGCTTCCATTTTCGAGAAGTCGAGCACATCGTCCAGGATCGACAGCAGATTGTGCGAGGCGCTGCGAATATACCCGCCATATTCACGCGTCTTTTCATCCTCGCTCCCGTTTGCCAGCAAGTCCGAAAAGCCGACCACTGCGTTCATCGGCGTCCGGATTTCATGGCTCATCATGGCAAGGAAGGAGGATTTGACGCGGTTGGCTTCCTCCGCACGATCGCGCTCGCGCTCCGCTTCCACCTTTGCCTTCGACAGTTCATGCACCAGAAGCTGCTTCTCGCGCACATGCCGCTCGTTTTCGATGATGTTGCTGAACAGATCGTGGCGAATGTTCATCTGCGACACGGAGAGCGAGATCACGCCGGCGACAAGAAGACCGAAGAAAACGAAATCGACGGCCGCCCAATGATACTGCGCGGCGAAAGGCGGGATCACGAAACCGACCAGCGCGATCGATGCGGCCAGAATGGCGT
>CAYSVF010000482.1:0-2370 GCA_964434415.1 uncultured Parvibaculum sp. | reverse complement strand
GGGCTGGCCAGGTCCCACGTCACGGGCAACACGTCGAGCATCTCAGCCTTGCCGTAGAGCACGCCGATGCCAGACGGCCCGTAGACCTTGTGCCCCGTGAGGACGAAGAAATCGCAGTCGAGATCCTGCACGTCGACCGGCATGTGGACAGCGCTCTGGCTGCCGTCGACCAGCACCGGAATGCCGCGCTCATGCGCGATGCGGCAGATCTCCTTCACCGGGACCACCGTGCCGAGCACGTTCGACATCTGCGTCACCGCGATGAGCTTGGTGCGCTCGCTCAGAAGCTTCTCGAAGTCCTCGATGTGGAACCGGCCCTCCTCGTCGACCGGCGCCCACACGAGCTTCGCGCCCTGCCGCTCGCGGATGAAATGCCACGGCACGATGTTGGAGTGGTGCTCCATGATGGTGAGCACGATCTCGTCGCCCTCGCCGATCCGCGGCATGCCGTAGCCGTAGGCGACCGTGTTGATCGCCTCGGTGGTCGATTTGGTGAACACGATGTTGTCGACGCTCGGCGCGTTGAGGAAGCCGCGCACGGTCTCGCGCGCCTTCTCGTAGGCATCGGTCGCAGCGTTCGACAGGAAGTGCAGCCCGCGATGGACGTTGGCGTATTCCTGGGTGTAGGCGTGGGTGATCGCGTCGATCACCGCCTGCGGCTTCTGGGCCGAGGCGCCGTTGTCGAGATAGACCAGCGGCTTGCCGTAGACCTCGCGCGACAGGATCGGGAAATCGCGGCGTATCGCCTCGACATCGTAGCCCGCGTGGTCGACCTTCTGGTCCATGGCTTGCGTCCTTCGCCTTGTCAGCCGTGCGCGACGAACCAGGCGTCGAGCTTGTCCTCGAGCGCGCCGACCAGCGCCTCGTCGTCCAGTTCCTCGATGATCTCGGCCACGAACGCCTTCACAAGAAGGCCCCGCGCTTCCTTTTCGGGAACGCCGCGCGCCATCAGGTAGAACAGATGGCTTGCCTCGATCTCGGTCACCGTCGCGCCGTGGCCGCAGGCGACGTCGTCGGCGAAAATCTCGAGCTCCGGCTTGGCCGAGAACTCGCCCTCGTCGGACAGCAGCAGCGTGTTGCACGACATCTTGGCGTCGGTCTTCTGCGCCTCGCGCGCCACGCGTATCTGGCCCTGGAAGACGCCCTGCGCCTTGTCCGTCACCACGTTGCGGATCACCTCGGTCGAAACCGTATCCGGCGCGGCGTGGTCGAGCACCATCGTCACGTCGCAATGCGTCGAGCCGCCGAGCAGGTTGACGCCACGCAGCCTGAACTCCGAGCCGCTGCCGCCGGCGACGGCGCGGATTTCCTGCCCACCGGCATTGAGGATGAACACCGAGAGCTTCGCATCCTTGCCGATCGAAAGCCGCATCTGCCCGAGATGGGAAACGTCGGCCGCCTGCTCCTGAACGATGATCCACACGATCTCGGCGCCGTCGCCGACGTCGAGATGCGATACCGACGACACCAGTGCCTCGCGATCGCCTGTCTGGCGCTCGATGAACACCGCCTTCGACCCCGCGCCCGCCGACACGGCGAAGCGGCTGTGCACCTGGCCGCCATCATGGATGTTCTGCAACTCGATCGGCGCTGCCAGCTCGGCATCGTCCGCCACCTCGAGCAGATATCCGTCCGACACGAACGCGCCGTTGATGAGGCCGACCATGTCGTCCCGGTCGAGCGCGCCGAGAAGCTTCGCCGCCTTGCCGTCAGCGAGGGCATCGCGCATCGGCGTGATCGACACGCCCTCGATCTCCGGGGCCTCGCCGGCAACGCCGTTCAGGACCGCCAGCGCGGCCGAACCGTCGACCAGCGGCGCGATCGCACTCGGCGCCGCGCTCGGATCATATGCCGGAACGCTATTCAGAAGACGGCGCAGGTCCGTGTAGTGCCAGGCCTCGACCTTGCGGTTCGGCAGACCGGACTTCAGGAGTTCCACCGCGTCGTCGCGCTTGACGACGACCGCCCCGTCGCCGGGCAGATGCGATGCACGGTCGTGAAAACCGTCGACCAGCGCGGTCTCGGCGGGTGTGAGTTGCGGCTGCTGGGCATGCATGTTCATCGCGTCCACCCTAGGCCGCCTCTTCGATGATACCGGCATAGCCGTTCTTCTCGAGGTCCTGGGCCAGCGCCTTGTCGCCCGACTTCACGATCTGGCCGCGGTAAAGCACGTGCACCGTGTCCGGCACGATGTGGTCGAGCAGGCGCTGGTAGTGCGTGATGACGACCATCGCGCGATCCGGCGAGCGCAGCGCGTTTACCCCGTCGGCCACGATCCGCAGGGCGTCGATGTCGAGCCCGGAGTCGGTTTCATCGAGGATGCAGAGGCTGGGCTCCAGCACGGCCATCTGGAGGATCTCGGCGCGTTTC
>CAYSVF010000481.1:682-2373 GCA_964434415.1 uncultured Parvibaculum sp. | reverse complement strand
GTCCCGGCGTCCCTCGTCCCTTGCCCGACTTGCATCCTTTTCCTCCTTTGCCAAGTGCATGCAGTCCCGCCTCCCACACTTGATTGCCCCAACCGCCCTCCGACCCTGCAACTCCGGATTCCCTCGAATCTCCATTGCCGCCTCGAGCTCCGAGCTCGCGGACTCCCATGGTTTCGCAAGTGAGGCCATGGCGGAATATTACGCGACTCGCGCCCGTGGCGAAGTCGGGTTGATTGTCGTTGAGGCTACCTACGTAGAGATGGAAGGCCGCCGACTTCCCCATAATGCGATGCTGCACGAGGACCGCTATATACCGGGCATGGCGGGGGTCGCCCAGGCGATCCACGAGGCTGGCGGCCGCGTGGCGCTTCAGCTCAATCACGGCGGGCGGGAAGCGGTTGCGACGGTCTCCGGTTCCGTTCCGCTCGGCCCCTCCCCGATCGCATCGCCCTTCACCGGCGGGGGACAGACCAGTTCCCCGCGCGAACTCACGACAACCGAGATTGCGCGCATCGTGCAGCGCTTCGGAGACGCGGCGGAACGGGCGCAGCGCGCCGGTTTCGACGCGGTGGAAGTCCATTGTTCGCACGGCTACCTCGTCGCGCAGTTCCTGTCGCCGGAGGCCAATCAGCGGCAAGATGACTATGGCCGCGACCAGCAGGGACGGGCCAGGTTCGCCTGCGAGATCATCGCCGAGATCAAAAGCCGTTGCGGCAGCGACTTTCCGGTCATCCTGCGCATGAACAGTTCCGATCACTATCCGGGAGGCACTGACGTCTCGCTCGCCTGTATCACCGCCAAATGCGCTGAGATCGCCGGGGCTGATGCGCTCAGCGTATCGGCGGGCATTCACGCCTCGCGTCCCTATATGATTGTGCCAGGCATGATGATCCCGAATGGTTGGAACCGCGAGGGAGCGGCTGAGATTGCCCGTCACGTCTCTATTCCTGTTATGGCCACGGGCCGGATCACTGCGCCCGAGATGGCCGACGAGATTATCGGCAACGGCGAGGCGGACATGGTCTGCATCAGCCGGGCGCTCATCGCAGACCCCGAAGTCCCCCGAAAGGCCCGCGAAGGCCGGGCTGCTGAAATCACGCCCTGCATCGCTTGCAACGAATGCGTGGCCAGCATCCATCGCCACGAGGGTCTCGCCTGCACCGTTAACCCTGGGGTCACAAGGGAACTAGAGCTGGCATCAATGTTGAACGCGCGTCCATCACCCCGCAGGGTGGTGGTAATCGGCGCCGGCGCTGGAGGACTTGCGGCCGCAGTTAGCGCGGCGAGGCGCGGCCATGCCGTAACTCTTTTCGAGCGCGCGAGCGCAATCGGCGGCCAACTGGATCTTGCGCACAAACCTCCCCTGCGTGAGCCGATCGCCGATCTCCTGGCCTACTACCGCCGCGAAATTGATCGTCTGGGCGTCGTGACCCGCACCGGGGCCGATCCGACCCGAGGAGAGATTGCCGCCCTTGCCCCGGACAGCCTCATCATCGCCATCGGCGCCCGCAGCCGCGATCCAGACATTCCCGGCATCGAACGGGCTCAGCTGCGCACCGGATGGAAACTTTTGGCCGGGATGGAAATGGCAACGGGCGTATGCGCCGTGCTTGGCGGGGGCCTCGTCGGGGTTGAGACTGCCGATCATCTTGCGCATCTCGGTCACAAGGTGGTTCTGATCGCCCGCAGCG
>CAYSVF010000481.1:0-672 GCA_964434415.1 uncultured Parvibaculum sp. | reverse complement strand
CGGAATTTTGAAGAAGGCGGTGCATGTGGATGCGATCCACTATCGGGATACGCTCAACGCGGAGGGGGTGGAGGTTTTCGAACATTCCGCCATCGAGGAAATCGGGCCTGACTGGATTCGCATCGTACCCAAGGACCGACTTCCCCGGATTATAGCGGGAATCGATACGGTCGTGTCCTGTATAGGGTACGAGAACCGGTTGGAAGATGCCCAACGCTGGGAGGGGCTTGCTCCTCTCACCCACTTTGTCGGCGACGTGAAAGGCTCGGCGAAGTTCTTTGACGCAATCCGCGAGGGAACGATGACCGCACTGGCGATTGTATAGAAGGAGATCAGGGATGGCACAGACGATATTCGAAGTTCTGCCTGCATGCAGCGCGGCGCCTGGTCTTTGGGACATCTACGCTCTTCGTTATGCCCGCATGCCGGAACGGCGCATTCACGAAAACTTTCTTCGACGCGACATGCATGACGGGCCGATGCCGCTCGATTTCTTCGTTTGGATCGCCCGTAACCGTGACAGAACTGTGCTAATCGACACCGGCTATGGCCATCGCGCAGGAGCCGAGCGCGGTAGGCCCGTCGATATCGAGCCGGCCGACGCGCTCGCACGCATCGGGTTGCCGCCGGAACAGATTGAGCATGTCGTTCTGACCCATCTGCACTATGACC
>CAYSVF010000480.1:0-2382 GCA_964434415.1 uncultured Parvibaculum sp. | reverse complement strand
AGCGGCTCAAGGCGCGGGGTTTTGACGTTGGTGTCGAGGCCGGCGCCGGGCAGGCCTCCCGAATCCTAGATGCCGACTACGCCGCCAATGGCGCGACGATCGGCAAGGCGTCGAGCGCGGCAAGTGCCGACGTTGTCCTCAAGGTGAGGCGCCCGACCGACGCCGAGGTCAAGGGCTACAAGCCCGGCGCTCTGGTGATTGCGACCATGGATCCTTACGGGAACGACGCTTCCGTGGCGGCTATGGCGAAGGCGGGAGTTACGGCATTTGCGATGGAATTCATGCCGCGCATCACGCGTGCGCAGGTCATGGACGTGTTGTCCTCGCAGGCCAACCTTGCCGGCTACCAGGCCGTGATCGACGGCGCGGCGGAATATGATCGCGCGCTGCCCATGATGATGACGGCGGCCGGCACGGTGCCTGCTGCCAAGGTGTTTGTGATGGGCGTTGGCGTTGCCGGCCTGCAGGCGATCGCGACGGCCCGTCGCCTTGGCGCGGTCGTCACGGCCACCGACGTTCGCCCTGCCGCAAAGGAGCAGGTCGCCTCGCTCGGTGCGAAGTTCATTGCCGTCGAGGACGATGAGTTCAAGCAGGCCGAGACGGCTGGCGGTTACGCCAAGGAAATGTCCAAGGAATACCAGGCCAAGCAAGCTGCGCTTACCGCAGAGCATATCGCCAAGCAGGATATTGTCATCACGACGGCGCTCATTCCGGGACGGCCGGCGCCGAAGCTCGTGTCGGCGGCAATGGTCGCGTCGATGAAGCCGGGATCGGTGTTGATCGATTTGGCCGTTGAACGTGGCGGCAACGTCGAGGGCGCGAAGGCAGGCGAGGTGGTTACCACGGCGAACGACGTGAAGATCGTCGGCCATCTCAATGTCGCCGGGCGCATCGCCGCTTCGGCCTCGCTGCTTTATGCGAGAAACCTCTATGCTTTCCTTGAAACCATGGTCGACAAAGAAACCAAGGCTCTTGCTGTCAATCGCGAAGATGAACTCGTCAAGGCAACCATGCTGACCGATGGCGGCAAGGTGGTCCATCCGAACTTCGCGGCTGCGCAGGCTCTTGTCGACGCGCCTGCCAAGTCTTCGGTGGCGAGCGCTACCCAAGCTGAGAAGGGCGTCAAGAAGAGTGGTGCGGGTTCGGCGACAGCCAGTGGTGCGAAACCGGACGCAGAAACACCCAAACCAGCGCCTAAAAAGAGTGCTGCGCGCAAGCCGGCTGCCAAGAAGGGGGATGCGTGATGGAACCGAGCACGCTGGACAAGGCGCTCGAGCAACTGGATCAGGCTGCGGCTGCAGTGCGCAACGCCGTGGAACATGTTCCTGCAGTGGCAGATGCTGCGGGCGGGACGGCCCATGCATTGTCGGGCGGGGCGATCGACCCGTTCGTCTTCCGCTTCGCGATCTTCATACTGGCAATTTTCGTCGGCTATTATGTCGTGTGGTCGGTAACGCCCGCGCTGCACACGCCGCTCATGGCCGTGACCAATGCCATTTCTTCCGTAATCGTGGTCGGTGCGCTGCTAGCGGTGGGGATCTCCGTGTCGGGGGCTGCAACCGGTTTCGGCTTCGTCGCGCTCATGCTTGCCGCGGTCAACATCTTTGGTGGCTTCCTGGTCACCCAGCGCATGCTCGCCATGTACAAGAAAAAAGAAAAGTGAGGGCCAGCCTATGAACGCCAACCTCGCTTCCTTCCTCTATCTCGTTTCCGGCGTCCTGTTCATCATGGCGCTGCGGGGTCTTTCGCATCCCACCACCAGCCGTCAGGGAAATCTCTACGGCATGGTCGGTATGGCCATCGCGATCGCCACGACGCTGGCCCTTGCAGTTCCAACAGGCGGCAAATTCATCCTCATCGTTGTCGGCCTCGCCATCGGTGGCGGCATTGGCGCAGTCGTTGCGCGTCGCATCGCCATGACGTCGATGCCGCAACTCGTCGCGGCGTTTCACAGTCTCGTCGGCCTTGCAGCGGTCATGGTTGCTGCGGCCGCGATGTATGCACCGGCCAGTTTCGGAATCGGAATGGTCGGTGACATTCATGGCCAGGCTCTGGTCGAAATGAGCCTTGGCGTGGCCATTGGTGCAATCACCTTCACCGGCTCGGTCATCGCCTTCCTCAAGCTTGATGGCCGCATGTCGGGCAAGCCCATCCTGCTGCCGGCGCGCCACCTCATCAATATCGTGCTTGCCGCAGCGCTTGTTGTTCTGATCGTGCTTCTCGTGACAACGCAGAGCACCAGTATCTTCTGGCTGATCGTACTCGTCTCGCTGGCCCTCGGCGTTCTGCTGATCGTTCCGATCGGCGGCGCCGACATGCCGGTCGTGGTCTCGATGCTCAACTCGTATTCGGGCTGGGCTGCCGCTGCACTTGGCTTTACGC
>CAYSVF010000479.1:0-2396 GCA_964434415.1 uncultured Parvibaculum sp. | reverse complement strand
GGGGAGGATCATCATGGATCTCGCCATGCGGGAAGAGGATGTCGCGTTCCGGGACGAGGTGCGCACATTCCTGAAAGAAAACCTGACGGACGATCTGAAAGCCCATGCGAAGCTGACGCCCGGCATTCTGGCCGATCAGGATTTGCGGGTGGAATGGCTGAAGCGGCTCAACAAGCGCGGCTGGGCCGCGCCGAGCTGGCCGAAGAAATATGGCGGCGCGGGCTTCAACGTGATGCAGCGTTTCATCTGGGCGTCGGAATGCTCCGCCGCGGGCGCGCCGGCCGGCTCCAATATGGGTCTTTCCATGGTCGGGCCGACGCTGATGGGCCATGGCACGCAGGAGCAGCTCGACCATTACCTGCCGCGCATTCTCGACGGCACGGACTGGTGGTGCCAGGGCTATTCGGAACCGGGCTCGGGCTCCGACCTTGCCTCGCTCCAGTGCAAGGCGACCTCGGACGGCGACGACTACATCATCAACGGCACGAAGATCTGGACCACGGGCGCGCATCAGTCGAACAAGATGTTCTGCCTCGTGCGCACCAACCCGAATGCCGAGAAAAAGCAGGAAGGCATCAGCTTCATCCTGATCGACGACTTCCCGGCGGAAGGCATCAAGATCGACCCGATCATCACGCTCGCCGGCGACCATGAAGTGAACCAGGTCTTCTTCGACGATGTGCGCGTGCCGAAGAAGAACCGCGTCGGCAAGGAAAACGAGGGCTGGACGGTCGCGAAATACCTGCTCGAATTCGAACGCGGCGGCGCGGCGCATGGCGCGGCGCTGCGCAATGCGCTGAACCGGCTGCGCGCGATGGCCGATACCGAACAGACCGGCGGCGGCGGCAAGCTGATCGACGATCCGGCCTTCCGCCGCAAGATCGACGAGACGGAAGTGGAAGTGACCTCGGTGGAGTTCACCGAGCACCGCATCATGTCGCAGCTGTCGAACGGGCAGAACCCGGGCGCGGCGGCCTCGATCATCAAGCTCAAGGGCGCGGACACCAACCAGAAGATCACCGAGCTTGCCGTGGAGGCGATCGCCTATTACGCGCAGCCGGATGTGATCGAAGCCCGCACCTGGGGCGCGAATGTGCCGCCGGTGGGACCGGATCATACGCTGATGGTGATGCCGAAATATCTCAACACCCGCGCGCAGACGATCTTCGGCGGGTCGAACGAGGTTCAGCGCAACATCATGGCGAAGGCCGTGCTGGGGCTTTGAGGATTAGACGGGGGCGTCATGGCCCGGCTTGTCCGGGCCATGACTCATTCCGGTTGCAGGAAGGAGACAACCTCCATGACCGACTGGAAGCTTCCATGGGACGGCGGATGCCGGTGCGGGCAGGTGCGCTTTCAAGTGACGGCGCCGCCCGCGGTCACCATGGCGTGTCATTGCACGGGCTGCCAGAAAATGACGGCCGGCGCCTTTTCCCTGAGCCTGCTGATACCGGCCGACGGGTTTACCGTGACGGAAGGCGAGCCCGTGATCGGCGGACTTCACGGGACGACGCGGCATTATTTCTGTCCGCATTGCATGAGCTGGATGTTCACGCGCCCGGAAGGCGCCGACGCCTTCGTCAATGTGCGGGCGACCATGCTCGACGATGCAAGCTGGTTCGAACCCTTCATCGAAACCTATACGAGCGAAAAACTGCCATGGGCGACGACGCCCGCCGCGCACAGCTTTTCCGAATTCCCGGCGATGGAAGACTATCCGGCGCTGATGCAGGAATTCGCGGAGAAAGGTGCACGGCCCAGGGGCTGAGCGGTCAGCCTTCCGGGTCCCGCCCCACCGCCATGCGGTAGGTGAGGCGCGCGAGTTCCCGCGTCAGCATGTGGCGGCGTTCGGGGCCGATTTCGAGGAAGGCGATTTCGAGCATGGCGTTGTAGAGCATCTCGGAAATCAGCCAGGCGTCCTCCTCGGGCATGGGCAAATCCAGCGCATCGCCCGCCGCGACGCGCACGCGCTGGGAAAGCGCGGCCAGCGCCTCGCGCGAGGACACCATGACCGGCAATTGCGGGACGAAAGGCACCTGACGCAGCAGCACGCGGAAGACGTCGCGCTCTTCCACCAGCGAGCCGACGGCCACCGTCACCATGTGCCGGACGCCCGCCCATGGGTCCGCCATGCGGCTCGCCTCGGCGAAGGCCTGCTCCATATTCTCCACCACCCCCGCCATCAGCCGGGCGGTCAGTTCGGCGACCACGGCCTCCTTGTTGGGGAAGAAATCGTAAAGCGTGCCGATGCCGACGCCCGCCTGCTCGGCGATGCGGTTGGTGGTGAGGTCCTCATAGCCGGCCCGCGCCAAAAGCCGAGCCGTGGCATCCAGCATGGCGTCGAAACTGGCCCGGGAGCGGGCCTGTTTCGGCCTCTTTTTCGCTTTATATTCAGC
>CAYSVF010000478.1:0-2397 GCA_964434415.1 uncultured Parvibaculum sp. | reverse complement strand
ATCAGGAATCCATGACCAGCGGGGCCATGCTCGCCGAACGTCTTGCCGATCGCGATATCGACGATGCGAGCGATACGCCCGGCCTTCCACTGGAAGAGGTGCGGGATTTCATTAACAGCCGAAAGAACCATTTCCCCGCGCTCGATGCCGCCGCGGAAGAACTCTATGAGAGTGCACGCATCAGCGCGGACGAACCCTATGTCAGCCTGCGCAACGCCTTGCGTGACAAACATGGCGTCTCGACCCGGATTGCGCCTGCCGACATCATGTCGGGCGAGTTACGCCGCTATGACCGGCACCGTCAGACGATTTTCCTGTCCGAACTGCTCGACCAGCCGGGCCGCTCCTTCCAGCTTGCCTATCAGCTCGGTTATTTCGAGCAGTCGCGTACCATCGAGGATATCGTCGAAAGCTCAGGTCTCGACAGCGACGAAGCCTGCCGTCTGCTGCGGGTGGCACTGGCGAATTATTTCGCGGCGGCGCTCCTCATGCCCTATGACGCCTTTCTCAGGACTGCGGAGCAGACCAATTATGACATCCGCTTGCTGGGGCGTCGCTTCGGCACGAGCTTCGAGCAGGTCTGCCATCGTCTGACGACGCTGCAACGGCCCGGTGCGAAGGGCATCCCCTTCTTCCTCATCCGTGTGGACAATGCGGGGAATGTCTCCAAACGCTTTTCAGCCGCGGGGTTCCACTTTGCGCGCTTCGGCGGCACGTGCCCGCGCTGGAATGTGCATGACGCTTTCCGCGTGCCTGGGCAGGTCTATACGCAGATCGTGCAGATGGAAGACGGCACGCGCTATTTCTCCATCGCCCGCACGGTGAGCCGGGCGGGCTCGGGGATAGGCGTGCCGGGAGACCAATATGTGGTCGGCCTGGGGTGTGACATCGCCCATGCACGTAACCTCATCTACAGCCAGGGCTACGATCTCGACGACGAGCGCGGCGCCATGCCCATCGGGGTCAATTGCCGCCTGTGTGAAAGGCTCGATTGTTCGCAGCGCGCATTCCCGCCGCTAAAGCACCGCCTGCGTGTGGACGACCACGTGCGCGGCGTGTCGCCTTTCGGCGTGCCGGTGGTGGAAGACCGGGAGGCAGGAGAATAACGCCTCAAAGCCCCATCAGCGCCCGTGCAATGAAGGCGAAGAGCGCAAGCGCCAGGACGCCGGCAAGCCAGATGCCCGCAAACCAGTAGACCCGTTTGAGGGGCTCGGGAATGTCGTGATCGTTATTCTCCTCCATAGCCTCCATGCTCCGTCGCCTTGCCTCTGAAGACGCTATAGGCATACCAGGTGTAGCCAAGCACCATCGGCAGCACGAGCGCCACGCCGACCATCGCGAAGATCACGCTCGAACGCGGTGCGATGGCATCGTAGATCGTGATGTCGGGCGGAATGATGTGCGGATAGAGCGAGATGCCGATCCCGGCAAAGCCCAGCACGAAAAGCCCGATGGAAGAGACGAAAGGTGCAAGCTCCCTGCCGGACAGAATGACGTAGAAAAGCCAGGCGGCCAGAAGAGCCGTGATGACCGGGATCGGAAACAGGAAGACGAGATTGATACCGCTGAACCAGCGATCTGCAATGGCGGGCCGGAGGAAGGGCGTCAACACGCTGACCGCAGCCATGGCAATGAGCACGCCACCTGCCAGAACCAGTGCGGCGCGCCGTGCCCAGGCCTGAAGGTCGCCCTCCGTTTTCAGGATGACCCATGTCGCGCCGAGCAGGCCGTATCCGACCACGGTGCCGAGCCCGGTAAGCACGGTGAAGGGCGATAGCCAGTCGAACATGCCGCCGGCATAGTGCAGGCCATCGACGTGAACACCTTGTACCAGCGCCCCGACAAGCACACCCTGCATGAAAGCCGCGATCAGCGAGCCACCAAAGAAGCTCGCGCTCCACAGATGCGTGCTGGTATCGGCCTGGTGACGAAATTCGAAGGCGACACCTCGGAAGATCAGGGCAAAGAGCATCAGCATGACGGGGATGTAGAAGGCCGGCAGCGCGATCGAATAGACGAGCGGGAAGAAAACCATCAACCCGCCGCCGCCGAGCACGAGCCAGGTTTCGTTACCGTCCCAGACGGGCGCGACGGAGTTCATCATGATGTTGCGTGACCGGCCGTCGGGCGCAAATGGGAAAAGAATACCGGTGCCGAGATCGAAACCGTCCAGCAGCACATAGCCGAGAATGGCGGCGGCGATGATGCCGGCGGAGATGAGAGCGAGAATTTCCATGGGAACTGCCTCCTATTCCGCGGGAACGACAAGACCGGGGCGCGCGCCGCGCATGGCCTCGGGCGTTTCACCGGTTGTGTCCGGCGCGGACGGGCCCTGTCGGATCAGCTTACTGAGGTAGTAGAGGAAAGCGCCGAAGAGACCGCCATAGACGATGAGGA
>CAYSVF010000477.1:0-2404 GCA_964434415.1 uncultured Parvibaculum sp. | reverse complement strand
CCTCCTCTTCGTAGAGGGTTTCGTCGATCCAGCGTCCGCCTTTGTCGTCCTGAAACGGCATCAGACCATGTCCTGTCCGCGCAGGTGTTCGCCGACACGGATGTCGGACGGACTGAAGGCTTCGCGCAGCACTTCGATGGCGTTGTGCGGCTCGGCTTCGCCGCACATGAACACGTCGAGCGCGGCATAGTCGGCTTCGGGCCAGCTATGGATGGAGATATGGCTCTCCGACAGCACCGCCACACCCGACACGCCGCCATTCGGCGTGAAGTGATGCAGATGGATGTGCAACAAGGTCGCCTTGGACACTTCCACGCAGCGCCTCAGCGCCTTCTCGATATGCTCGATATCGTCCAGACGGCTCGCACCGACCAGATCGATGATCAGATGCGTACCGGCATAACGCACGCCGTCGCGCTCGATAAAGAAATCGGTGCGCTCGTCGGACGATGTGTAAGGCCCGGCTTCGACGGCATCGGCCTTTTCGGCCTCTTCCGACGGTGCCTGAACAGGAAACTCGAGTACTTCCGCCTGGGTGCTGCTTGAATCGCGGTTCAAGTCGATCCCCAATTGGAAGAGGGCATTGGATTCGGTCATAGTGCCTCTCCCCAACCAGTAGATGGACCTTGGCTTGCCGGACGCCGTCCCACATACATTTCCAGTAGGGGATCGCCCGCCGGGGCCTTGGATAAGTTATTACGATTTCGCGGATGGAACGCGCTCACGCCCCTCGGTCGGGGCTATGTTCCGGGTGCGAGGCCGAATGCACCTCGCTTCTACAGTCATGAGCTTGTCGGAATTTCCAAACGTTTCGCCCTGACGGAAGACCCGGTTGATCCGGGGCGTCAGCCCCTCGGTCTTGAACCGGCCATATGCAATCTCCCTCGAAACCCGGCGGGTGGCCCGAAACGGTCGGCGCCGCCGAAATTGTCCAAAGAGACGCGTACGCCGTTACTTAACCGTATGGTGGCCAGTGGCACGTGCGATTGCGTTCGAGCGGAGAAGTAATGGCCATGACCGGCGCTGTCAATCGGTGTTGCAGCGCCGGGGCAAAATTTCACAATGTGACACTCACACCGGCATCAGCGCGGGAGCCGCTCTGCCACTTCCCTTGCGGCGCGGATACCGGACTGCAGTGCGCCGTCCATATAGCCCTGCCAGTCGGTCGCGGTCTCGGTGCCCGCCCAATGGATACGGCCGACGGGTGCGCGTAATGCCTCTCCGAAGCGGGTCATCACGCCGGGTGCCATATGCGCGACATAGCATCCCCTGCTCCACTCCTCCGCGGTCCAGTCCTGATCGACATAGTCGATCGGCTCGCGCGCTTCCGGTCCGAAATAGTCCGTCAGCGCCTTCACGACTTCCTCGCGGCGGATGTTATCCCCCATCGAACTCATGGCGGTAGCATGATCGCCATCGATAAAACCGACCAGAATGCCGACGGACTCATCTTCCGGCGACTGATCGAACACCACGTTGAAGGCGTGGGCATCGCTGACCGCCATGCCTGCCAGCCCCTTCTTGCGCCAGAAAGGCTTGTCATAGGCAATATGAACCTTGATCACCGACCCCATAGGCATGCGCTGCATCAGCCCGTCGCGCAACGCGGGCAGCGGCGCGTCGTAGTGGATACGCGAGGCCAGGACAGGCGGAATGGCGATCACCACGCGGGCCGCGCTGAATTCGCCCTTGTCGGTCCGCAGGGTCACCCCATCATCGTCCTGATGGAGCGCGCGCACCGGCGTCTCGAAATGGATGGGGGATTTGAGGCCCTCCGCCATCTTCCGGGCAATGGAATGAGCGCCACCGAGAAACTTCGCCTCCTGCGCGCCGTCCTTCACACCAATGAGCTCTTCCACACCATGACCGCTGCGCAGATATTCCAGGAAGAAGAGGTAGGACATCTGTTCCGGCTCGGCGCAGAAAACGGCGCGGCAAACGATACGGGCAAAGGTTCGCGCACCTTCGGTCCGGATGTTCCGGCGGATCCAGCTTTCGAGCGTCTGCCCGTCCCAGTCCATGGCATCGGGCGCCGTCCAGGGCGCGTCGGCGGGCAGCGTCATCATCTCGCGGTCCCAGCGTTTTTGAACGCGATCGAGTTCCAGCAGGGAAAGGAGCGGCAAGGAGGGGATATCGCCGGAATAGGTCCGGCGCTTGCCCTTGTAGTGCAGCACCTGCTTGCCCTTGTCGTATTGAAGGTAGGTCTTCACGCCCTGCGCTTCGGCTTCGGCAAGCAGCAGTTTCTGCGTCGGCCCAACCCATTGCCCGCCCCGGTCGATCACCTGACCGGCGATCTCACCGGGCATGAGCCGACCGCCCACGCGGTCGCGGGCTTCCAGCAAGAGGACCGACTTCCCCTGCGCTTCAAGCTCCATCGCCGCCTTGAGGCCGGCCATGCCTGCAC
>CAYSVF010000476.1:0-2405 GCA_964434415.1 uncultured Parvibaculum sp. | reverse complement strand
GCGCGGGCGGTCGACGCCACCAGCGCCCAGCCGAGGCCCATGAAGGGCAGCACGAACCAGACCTGCGTCATGGAGCGGTCGGAGAGCGAGCCCAGCATCCAGAAGACGATTTCAAGCGCGGCGTAGGGGCTGGGCGAGAGGTTGAGCGCCAGCGAGGTGAGCGCGCTCGCGAAGGCGGTAATCGCCACGCCGCCCAGAATGAGCGTCACGATGGGCGCGTTGCGCCCCACCAACAGATAGAGCGTGACGAGCGCCAGCAGCGCGCCCGCGACGCCGCCCAACTGCACCGCCATGGCGCCGCCCGCGGCGAGCCCGAAATAGAAGACGAGCACCGCGCCCAGCGCCGCGCCGGAAGAAGCGCCGATAATGCCGGGCTCGGCCAGCGGGTTGCGCAACAGGCCCTGCAACGCCGCGCCTGTGAGCCCCAGCGTTGCGCCCACCAGCACGCCCAGCGCCGCGCGGGGCAACCGGACCTGCTCCAGCACCAGCCAGGCAAGGTCGCGATCGACCTTCGCGATCTCGGCGAATTTCGCAGGCAGAAGCTCGAAGCCGCGTCCGATCAGGATAGAGCCTGCGAACAAGACCGCGACGAGCAGGAACAGTCCGGCATTGATCATCCAGTAATGTCGGCTCGCGGTATCGTATTTCACGGTGCTTCTCCCTGCGCGAGGCGGTCATGCGCGGCGGCGAACCGGTCCGCCGTGCCGGCGATGAAATGGGTGCTGCATTGCCAGAGCTTCGTCGACAGGCGGAGCTCATGCGCATAGCGGTCCATGTAGGCGGTGAGTGCCGGGTGCCGCAGCATCGCGCTCGCAAGCGACGGCGCGCCGGGGCGATAGACGCCGACGGCCACGAGATCGGGATGCATGGCGATGACGTCGGTCAGGTCGGGATAGACGATGCCCACGGGGTTCTCCCGCCTGATGACGTTTCGAAAGCCGGTGAGCGCCATGATGCGGCCGAGAATGGAATTGGGCGTCGAGGCGCCGCCCAGGTCCTGATAGAGCAGGATGCTCGGCGACTTTGCAGTGAGGGGGCGGCGGTCGGCGGCCAGCGCATGATCGAAACGGGCGATGAGGGCCCTGCCCTGCTTTTCCCGCCCGATGGCCGCAGCCACGGTGCGAATGTTGTCGCGTATGTCGTCGAAGGTCGCGGCGCTCTTCACCTTCGCCACGGGAATGTTCAGCCGCTTCAGCATGTCGAGCACGAAGGGCGAGGTGAACTGGTGCGCCAGCACGAGATCGGGCGCAAAGGGCAGAACGTCCTCGATGCGGCCGTCATTGGCGGGGATGTCCTTTACCTCATCGGCCACGGGCGAATCCGCCGGGTCTTTCGACAGGCGATAGACGGATTTGACCGTGCCCGGTTTTGCCAGCGAGGCGAGGATGATGTCCGAGCAGAGATTGATGGAGACGATGCGCCGCGGGGCCTCTCCGGTGTGGGTCTCTCCGGCGTGGGCCTCTCCAGCATGGACATGGGGCGCGGCGAACAAAAGCCCTGCGAGAGCGCATGCAGCCAGCTTCTTTCCCCAATTGTCGCTATGTCCCGCCACGCCGCCTCTTTCGACCGTTCCCTGAAAGCGCGCGAGTGTAGCCAGCCCGTCCGCATGAAGAAAGGGCCGTCGCTCAGGGCTGTTTCAGACGCATTATTTGAGAGGAGGCAGCGCGTCCATGACGGGTTTCGGTTTGCGGTCCACGGTAAAGAGCCCCCATGCGCCCTCGGCAGGGTCGGGCGCGTCCACCCCCGGCGTCTCGTCATAGACGCGCCAGGGTGCATCGAAGGCGGCGAAACCGGCGAAGGCGCGGTCGCGCGTCGGCGGCATTTCCGCCTCGAGCGCCTTCCAGAAGGCGGCCTGACGTTCAGGCGTGAAATTGCGCGAGGCGGGCTCGGTGGGAAGGCCCGTCTCCTTCACCAGGATGGGGCCGCAATAGACCGCCGCGACCTGACCGGTGACATCCACGACGAACTCCGCGCCGTTTCTTGCCGGCGCATCGCGGAACCAGGGTTCGAAAGCGGGATGCGCGTTGGCGAGCAGGAAGTCGAGTTTCCCGAGGATCGGTTTCGCTTCCGGTTTCAGCCACCAGGCGAAGGGCTCGGTCGCGCCCAGCGGCAGCGACGGCGCTTCTTTGCGCAGACGGTCGACGGCTTTTGAAAGATCGTTCCAGCTTGCGCGCTTGCCGAAGACAAGCTCATTGCCGAGCGAGAGGCCGACGACGAGATCGGGATGGCGCTTCGCCGCCGCGAGCGCGCGGTCGATCTCCTTCCCGTCGGTAATATCCCAGACGCCGAGAATGACGGCGCGGTAGCCGAGCTTCGCGGCGACATCCGGCACGCGGTCGAGCCCGTCCAGCGCGCCATAGGTGACGACACCGTCGAACCACGGACGGAGCGCGACGAGATCGTCA
>CAYSVF010000475.1:0-2411 GCA_964434415.1 uncultured Parvibaculum sp. | reverse complement strand
GAATGCGCTCTTCGTGGCGGCGGCGGCCTGCGCCTCGGCTTTTGCCCGTTCCGCTTCCCGTCGCTTCTGTTCCGCCGCGGCATGGGCGCGCGACATGCGCTCCAGCAGATCGGCATTCTGAAGCCGCAGCCGCACCGCCTCCCGGTAGGAGTGCTGGACATGACGGGTCCAGCCCGCAAGCGTTGCGAAGAACAGCAGCGCAAGCACGGTGACGGCGATGGAGATGGCGTCGCCGCGCAGCACGAATAGCAGGATGGTTGGGCCCGCAACGAAGCTCGTATAGACGAACACGGCCGGCGGATAGGTGGCCCGCGTCACGGCGGTGGCCGTGCACAGGACCGACAGCACGAAAGTGAAGAAGAATTGATGTGTGAGCGGTGCATGGGGAAGCCAGAGCCAGGCGGCCAGGCCCCATGTCGATCCGCTGAGCGCCGTGACGGCCGTATAGCGCTGCGCCCATTGCGAGGTATTGGCAACGGCGTCGGGGTCTTCCCGGAATCCCTTTTTGACCCGCGAGAAGAGCATTTCCGCGAGGCCCTGCACCGCCATGACCGCCGGCAGCGTCCAGATCGGGGCGTAATGGGGAATGAAAACCAGCCCCACCACCAGGATACCCAGAAAGACGGTGATGCTGCTGCTGTCGCCGAGGTTGAAAAGGATGCGGAGAAGTTCCGAATTGAGGCGCGCCGTCATGTCTGCAGGCCGCCGGATGGCGGGAATTTCCACCGCCTCAGGCTCTTCGTCCCTGGTTTGCGCGCTCACCTTATTTACTCTCCGGCTCAACGATACATATGCAGGATACGCCCATAGAGCGCAGGTCCCCACTGCCGCGTTGACTGTACTTAAAGGTCAGCATAGGGTCCGCGCGCTTGACAAAGCATTAAGTCCTTACACACAGGTCAAAAAATGCCGTCCGATACACTTCCGGCCACATTCGGTGAAGACGAAATTCTCGAAGCAGCCAGGGTTTCCAAAGCCTGGCCGTTCGAGGAAGCGCGAAAACTCGTCGAGCGGCTGGAAAAAGAAGGCGGCGAGACACGCACCGTACTGTTCGAAACGGGCTATGGCCCGTCGGGCTTGCCCCATATCGGAACTTTCGGCGAGGTCGCCCGCACGACCATGGTCCGCCATGCCTTCGAGACGCTGGCGCCCGGCGTGCCGACGCGCCTTCTGTGCTTCTCCGACGATATGGACGGTCTGCGCAAGGTGCCCGGCAATGTCCCGAACCAGGAAATGCTGGCCGGCTACATCAACATGCCGCTGACGCGCATCCCGGACCCCTTCGGCAAGTTCGAGAGCTTCGGTCACCACAACAATGCGATGCTGCGCGCTTTCCTCGACAGCTACGGCTTCGAGTATGAATTCGCCAGCGCGACCGACTACTACACCTCGGGCCGTTTCGACGAGACCCTGAAGAAGGTGCTCGAGAAGTTCGACGAGATCATGAAGATCATGCTGCCGAGCCTGCGCGAAGAACGGCAGCAGACCTACAGCCCCATCCTGCCCGTGAGCCCGCGCACCGGCCATGTGCTGCTCGTGCCGCTCGCCGGGCGCAATGCCGAAAAGGGCACCGTCTCCTATGAGGAGCCGGATACCGGCGAGATCGTGGAAGTGCCGGTCACGGGCGGTCAGTGCAAGCTGCAATGGAAGGCCGACTGGGCCATGCGCTGGGCCGCGCTCGATGTCGATTACGAAATGTCCGGCAAGGATCTGATCGACAGCGTGAAGCTTGCCTCCAAGATATGCCGCGTGCTGGGCAAGAGGCCGCCGGAAGGCTTCAACTACGAACTCTTCCTCGACGAGGAAGGCAAGAAGATTTCGAAGTCCAAGGGCAACGGCATCTCCATGGACGACTGGCTGCGCTATGCGAGCCCCGAAAGCCTGCAATATTTCATGTTCCAGAGCCCGCGCTCCGGCAAGAAGCTCTATTTCGACGTCATTCCGAAGAATGTGGACGAGTATCTTTCCTCGATCGTGAACTTCCCCGAACAGGATCTGCGCACGCGGCTGAACTCCGCGGCCTGGCACATTCATGCCGGCAACCCGCCGGCTGAAAAGCTGCCCGTCTCCTTCTCGCTGCTGCTTAATCTGGTGAGCGCCAGCCATTCGGAAGACCCGCAGGTCTTGTGGGGGTTCATCCGCCGCTATGCGCCGGAGGCCTCGCCGGAAACCTATCCGCGCCTCGACCATATGGTCGGCTATGCGATCAACTACTTCCATGACTTCGTGAAGCCGAACAAGACCTACCGGCAGCCGAGCGATCTGGAAGCGATCGCCCTTGCCGATCTCGCGGACCGTCTGGACGAGATGCCCTCGGATGCGGACGCCGAAGCCTTCCAGACCGTCGTCTATGAAATCGGCAAGACGCATGGCTTCGAAAAGCTGCGCGACTGGTTCAAGGCGCTTTACGA
>CAYSVF010000474.1:0-2412 GCA_964434415.1 uncultured Parvibaculum sp. | reverse complement strand
GCTTGCGGGCCCGGGGCGACGCGCGCTTGCCGGCGCTGGGGCCCTCGCCCTCCTCTTCATCGTCGTCGTCATCGTCGGCAGGCGCGGCGGCGGCCTTCGAACTGCTGGACGCCTCGGGCTCGTCCTCGGAGGACTCCACCCGCCGCACGGCGACGGACTTGTAACTCTTGACGAATTCGTCGACCTCGGAGTCCGAGGCATCCTTGTCGGCCACCACGCCCAGCAATCCGCCGACCGGAATGACCTGACCCTCTTCGGCCACGTGACGCACCAGCACGCCATCGAACTCGGCCTCGACCTCGTTGGCGATCTTCTCGGTTTCGACGTCCATGATCGGGTTGCCCTTGTTGATGGGCTCACCCTCGGCGACATGCCACTTGGCGAGGGTGCCTTCGACCATTTCCAGGCCCCATTTGGGCATGGTGATTGCCTTGATATTGGCCATAGCGACCTCTCCTTCTCTTCCCTCAACGCGTCATCGCCCCGGAGGATTATCTGATCCCCCGGGGCGACAAGGCAAACCCCGCTCCGGATTAGTAGTCCAGAGTCTTCTTGATGGCCGCTTCGATCCGGCCGCCGCTCGGCAGGTAGGCCTTCTCCAGCGGGGGAGAGAACGGTACCGGCGAGTGGGCCGACGTCACCATCTCGATGGGCGCGTCCAGGAAGTCGAAGCCCTTCTGAGCGACCATGGCCGAGATGTCGGACGCAACCGAGCAACGGGGCGGCGATTCATCGACGATGATCAGACGACCGGTCTTCTCGACGCTGTCCAGGATGATGTCCTCGTCCAGCGGCGACGTCGTGCGCGGATCGATCAGATCGCACGTGATGTCCTGCTTGGACAGGCGGTCGATGATGTCCTCGGAGAAGTGCACCATGCGGCCCAGCGCGACGACGGTGGCGTCGTCGCCCTTGCGATAGCGGGCGCCCTTGCCGAACGGAATCGCCTGATCGCCTTCCGGCACTTCGCCCTGAACGCCGAACAGCGCCTTGTGGTCGAAGAACACGACGGGGTCGTCGTCCCGGATCGCCGACAGCATCAGCCCCTTCACATCCGCGGGCTTGGACGGCACGGCGACCTTGATGCCCGGAATGTGGGTGATGAGCGGATAGATCGCCTGCGAATGCTGGGCGGCGGCCGACAGGCCGGCGCCGTAAGCGGTACGCAGAACCATCGGCGTGCGCGCGGTGCCGCCGAACATGTACCGGAACTTGGCTGCCTGGTTCATGATCTGATCCAGGCAGTAGCCCACGAAGTCGGCGAACATGATCTCGACGACCGGCCGCAGGCCGGCCAGCGCCGCACCGGCTGCCGCACCCACGATGGCGGCTTCCGAGATGGGCGTGTCGATGAAACGGTTCTCGCCGTACTTGGCATAGAACTGCGGATAGGTTCCGAAGATACCGCTCTGGTTGTCGCGGTTGTTGGCGGATCCGCCGGCGCCGCCGGCAATATCCTCGCCCATGACGATGACCCGCTCGTCGCGGTCCATCTCGATCGTCAGGGCTTCGGTGATCGCCTCACGATAGGTCTTGACTGGCATAACCTGTGCTCCCCGGCCCTTAGTAGTTGATGTAGACGTTCTTGGTGACGTCGGCTTCTTCAGGGAACGGCGCCTCGATGGCTTCCTCGACGGCTTCGTCGATGAGCTTCAGCACTTCATCGTCGATCTTGTCCATGTCGGCGGCCTCGAGAAGCTTGGCTTCGGTGACGCGCTGACGGAAGTTCTTCAGGCAGTCCATGTTCTCGCGAGCCTGTTCGACCTCGCCCTTGATGCGGTACTTCTGGGCGTCGCCCTCGAAGTGACCGAAGAAGCGCAGGCACTCGAACTCCAGGGAGGTCGGGCCGCCGCCGTTGCGGGCGCGTTCCACCGCTTCGCGGGTCATGTCGTAGACCTCGAAGAAGTCGGTGCCGTCACCCTTTACGGCCGGCATGCCGAAGCCTTCGGCGCGACGCGTCATGTCGGTCTTGCCCGCGCCCACCGCGTAGGCCGGCGCCGTCTGCTCGGAATAGCCGTTGTTCTCGAAGACGAACAGTACCGGGAGATCCAGCATGACCGCCATGTTCATGGCCTCGAACACGGGACCGGAGTTGCAGCTGCCGTCGCCGGCCAGCGCCACGGCGACCTCGCCCTTGCCGCGGTTGCGGAAGGCGATCGCGGCGCCCATGGCCAGGGGCGGACCGCCGCCGACGATGCCGTTGGCGCCCAGCATGCCCTTGGACAGGTCGGCGATGTGCATGGAGCCGCCCTTGCCGCCGCACAGGCCGGTCTTGCGGCCGTAGATCTCGGCCATCATGCCCTTCACGTCGCAGCCCTTGGCGATGCAGTGGCCGTGGCCGCGATGGGTGCTGGTGATCGCGTCATCGTCGTTGAGGTTTTCGCAGACGCCGACGGCGATCGCTTCCTGCCC
>CAYSVF010000473.1:0-2412 GCA_964434415.1 uncultured Parvibaculum sp. | reverse complement strand
GCAGGTGATCGAGGCCATCGAAGCGGTGCAGACGGCGGGGCTCAAGCGGCGCGAGGATTTCTACTGGACGCTCCATTCGACATTGGTGAAACGGCACGAGCACCACGAGCTTTTCGATCAGGCGTTTCACGTCTTCTGGCGGGACCCGAAGCTCATCGACCGCATGATGTCGATGATGCTGCCGGAGATCGAAAGCAGCGACGAGACCCGGGAAGAAACGAGCCGCCGCCTCGCCGAAGCGCTTTTCGGCAAGAACGATGTGGAGGCGACCGAGGAGCCCGATATCGACATCGACGCGAGCGAGACCTTTTCCGCGCAGGAAGTGCTGCGGACGAAGGATTTCGAGCAGATGTCCGCGGCTGAGCTGGCCGAAGCGCGCGCCGCGATCGCAAGGCTGCGCCTGCCGCTGGATGAAAGCCGGACGCGGCGAACCCGCGCGGCGGTGCGCGGACACCTTGTGGATATGCGCGCCACCATGCGCGCGAGCTTACGCAGCAGCGGCATCATTCCGCTGAAGCGGCGCGACTTCCGCACGAAACGGCCGCCATTGGTCGTGCTCTGCGATATTTCCGGCTCCATGTCGGTTTATGCGCGGGTGTTCCTGCATTTCCTCCACGCGCTGACCAATGCGCGGGACCGGGTGCATGTCTTCCTGTTCGGCACAAGGCTGACCAATGTAACGCGGGAACTGCGCCACCGGGACATCGACGAGGCCATCGAGCGCGTGACGCAGGCCGTGGACGACTGGGATGGCGGCACGCGGATCGGCGAGACGCTGCACCGCTTCAATGTGGACTGGGCGCGGCGCGTGCTGGGCCAGGGCGCGGTCGTGCTGCTGGTGACGGACGGGCTCGACCGGGAGGCCGGCGAAGGCGTGGAACCCGAAATCACGCGGCTTCACCGGCAGACAAAACGACTCATCTGGTTAAATCCCCTCTTGCGGTATGACCGCTTCGAACCGAAATCACTGGGGATCAGGGCGCTGCTGCCGCATGTGGACGAGTTCCGGCCGGTCCACAATATCCAGTCGCTGACGGCGCTGGTGGAAGCGCTCTCCGGCGCGCCGGGAAAAACCGGAACGGGAAGGAAGGCGGCATGACCGAAACCCGCGAAATCGACCACGACAAGGTGCTGGAACAGGCCGCCGCCTGGCTGAAGGAAGGCCACAAGGTGGCGCTCGCCACGGTAATCGAGACCTGGGGCTCCGCGCCCCGGCCGGTCGGCAGCCAGCTTGCGATCCGCGACGATGCGACCTTCGCGGGCTCCGTTTCCGGCGGTTGCATCGAAGGCGATGTGGTGACCCGCGCGCTCGACAAGCTCGACGGCGGCGCGGCGGAGGTCGTGGAATATGGCGTCTCCGACGCCAAGGCCTGGGAGGTAGGGCTCGCCTGCGGCGGCCGCATCCGCATCATGATCGAACCGGTTGAGGGCTGAGAATGAAAGCGGAAACCCTCAGCGAACTGGTCAAAGCCCGCACCGAAAAGCGCCCCACTGTGCTGGCAAGCGATGGATTTGAAAAACTTGTGTATCAAACTGATACACAAGCAGAAAACTGGCTTGTTGAAGCAGTTTCTGAAGTGCTGCGCGCCGACAAGGGACGCGTTCAGACGGACCCCGACGGCGAGGACTGGTTCCTCAATCCGTTCAACCCGCCCCTGCGGCTCGTCATCCTCGGCGCCGTTCACATCGCACAGCCGCTGGCGAAGATCGCCGAGCTTGCCAACTACGATGTCACCGTGGTCGACCCGCGCACGGCCTTCGCCTCCGAGGAGCGCTTTCCGGGCGTGAAGCTCGTGACCGAATGGCCGGACGAGGCGATGGAGAAGATCGAACTCGATACGCGCACCGCCGTCGTCACCCTCACCCACGACCCGAAGCTCGACGATCCGGGGCTCCATGCGGCGCTGAAAAGCCCCTGCTTCTATATCGGCGCGCTGGGGAGCCGGAAGACCCACGGCACCCGCGTGGAACGGCTGACGGAGGCGGGCTTCAGCGAGGAAGACATCGCCCGCATCCACGGGCCGGTGGGCCTCAATATCGGCGCGCGGAGCCCGGCGGAAATCGCCATCTCCATCATGGCCGAGATGACCGAAAGGCTGAGGACATGACATTCGGCCCGGTCGCGCCGGATGAGGCCGAGGGCGCCGTGCTGGCCCACTCGCAAAAGGTGGGCGGGACGACCTTCAAGAAGGGCCGGATCCTGAGCGCAGACGACGTGGCGGCGCTGAAAGAGGCAGGATTTCAAGAGGTTATCGTCGCACGATACGACCCCGAGGACGTGCCGGAGGACGAAGCGGCGCGCGAACTCGCCGCCGCGCTGGCAGGTCCCGGCATCCGCGCGGGCGAGGCCTTCACGGGCCGGGCGAACCTCTTCGCAGACGCCGACGGCGTGATCGAAATCGACCGGCACCG
>CAYSVF010000472.1:0-2420 GCA_964434415.1 uncultured Parvibaculum sp. | reverse complement strand
GGCTCAGGGCGCGGCGGGAGTGAAGCGCTTCGATTCGCGCTTGTGTGAATCAAAGCACAAGGGCTTAGTCATGTCTAACCGCGTCCATTCCGGATGAAAGCCGTGTTTAACAGGCGGTTACGCGCCATGCGGCAATCCGGGCGGACGGCCTAGCTTCGCCAGCGCAGCGTGGCGGGTTTGACCGGATTGGCGAAGGGACGGCGCTCGTTTTGCGCGGTTTGCCACTCGTTCTTGAGCTGGTTGTACCATTTGGCCTGCACATCGGCGTCATTGATGAGCATGAGCCGCGGATCGAAGCGCAGGCCTTCCTGCTGCAGGTTCACCATGTCGCGGTCCTGCTTGAGGAAAGCGCGCACGAAACCGCGCGCGACGGGCCGCAGGAGCGACAGGAGAGGCATGGTCCAGTAGAAGCTCTGCGTGATCTCCGTATGCGTCTCGTCGACCGGCGTCACGCTGGTCAGGCCGATGACGCGATGCCTGCCGACCTTGATGTGCTCGATGCGGATGCCGGGCAGGCGGAAGCTGATCTCGGTGGTCGGCGCGCCGCCCAGAAGCCTGTAGGCGAAGGAATTGCTCGAAGGCCGGTGCTCGACCATCTTGAAACCGAAATCGGCGGGCGCGAATTCTTTCGCCTTTTCATGGATGGAGCGCGCGCTGCGCCAGTACCAGGACTGATGCACGAAGGGGCCATGCGCGGGATCCATCAGGCCGATCACCGCATGATCGATATGACAGTTGAAGACCATCGTCTCGCGAAGCCGCGGGGTCGCCGCATCGCCGATATCGGGCATGACGGGCGGATCGATCTCCGGCGCGCGATCCGGCTCGTCGGGCGAGGCCATGAAGACCCAGATATTGCCCTGCACCTCGCGCGTCGGATAGGCGCGCACGCGGATCTTGTCCACCTCGACAGTCTGCTCGGGCACCAGCGAGGGAATTTCCGCGCAATGGCCGTCGGTGCGGAACTTCCAGCCATGATAGGGACACTCGACCGTCGCGGCGGCGCAGCCCCCTTCGCCGGCCTCGAAAAGCCTGCCTGCCGACAGCGGAACGCCGCGATGCGGGCAGATATCCTTCAGCGCGAAAACCTCTCCCGCCTGGCTGCGCCCGATCACGACGGGCTCGCCCAGCAGCACCTTGTGCACGAGGCCGCCCGGCCTGAGCGTCTCGGCGGGCATGGCGAAGTACCAGATATTGTGAAGAAAATTCGGCATGAAAGGATTGTCGCTCGGTGATGATCCGGATCGTTGCAAAGGTGCGGGCATTATGGACGCGCGGGGGCGGCCACGTCTAACGGGCAAACCTGCCTGCGACCTCCAGCCGCGCGTGCGGGACGCAGGAAGAAGGCCGATAGTTCGGTTCTTCTTAAAGGTTTTAAACGCCCGTTAACAGGCCATGCGTAGCGTGAGGGCAAGGGAATGCGGATGGTCTCCATTTGCACCCGGATGAAAATGGCAAACCGCCGGAAACGGCGGGACGCAAAGCTTCCGGCCCTCCTTGCGCATATGCGTTGCGCAAAAGGGTAGCGGGGTTGCCGCCGGACAGGATCCCGGAGACGCGCGACGGAGCGCCACGCTTCCGCCACGACAGCTCTCCCGTATTCGGGCACGGATCGCCCGATACGCCCCGCCCATGCGCCAGCCTCCGATGAAACCGGCTTTGCACCCGTCTCCGGCCACAGGTCCGATAGGAGTGTTTCCATGCCGGCACCGATGCGAATCTTCGTATTTGCGTCCCAGAAGGGAGGCTCTGGCAAGACGACGCTTGCCGGGCACGTCGCGGTTCAGGCCGCGCTCGCGGGGCATGGCCCCGTCGCCATCATCGACACCGATCCGCAAGGCAGCCTGGAGCAGTGGCGCGCCGCCCGGGCCGCGGATATGCCGACCTATATCAAGGCCGACATGGCCACGCTTGCAAGCGCGGTGGACAAGGCGAGGGCGGCGGGCGTCCGCCTTCTCGTCATCGATACGCCGCCCGCGATCACGCGCCAGATTTCCGATGTCGTCGCCCATGCCGATCTGGTGCTGGTGCCGACCCGGCCGAGCCCGCACGATCTGCGCGCGGTGGGACCGACGGTCGATATCGCCGAATGGCACAAGAAGCAGATGATCTTCGTCGTGAATGCCGCGACGCCGCGCGCCCGTATTACCTCCGATGCGGCGGTGGCGCTGTCGCAGCACGGCACGGTGGCGCCGGTGACATTGCATCACCGCGTCGAATTCGCCGCCGCCATGATCGACGGGCGCACGGTGATGGAAGCAAAGCCGACAGGCCGCTCCGCCCGCGAAATGAGTGAACTTTGGGAGTATCTCGCCGAGCGCATCGCCCGCATGGACGCTGCCGACGAAGAGCAGGCCGGCGCCGCCGCGCCGCGCGTGCCCTACCGGACCAATCTCAATGCGCTGGGCCGGAATGCGCCC
>CAYSVF010000471.1:0-2432 GCA_964434415.1 uncultured Parvibaculum sp. | reverse complement strand
ACCGACTGCAGGAAGTTGTAGGCCATCATCGGATTGTACACGTTCAGCTCGAACTGGCCCTGGCTGCCGGCAAAGGAAAGCGCGGCATTGTTACCATGCACATGGGCGCAGACCTGCGTCATCGCCTCGCACTGGGTCGGGTTCACCTTGCCCGGCATGATGGAGGAGCCGGGTTCGTTTTCCGGCAGGGACAGTTCGCCGAGGCCCGCGCGCGGACCGGACCCGAGATAGCGGATGTCGTTGGCGATCTTGAAGCAGGCCATGGCGGCCGATGTGATCGCGCCATGCGCGAAGACCATGGCGTCATGGGCTGCCAGCACTTCGAATTTGTTGGGCGCGGTGACGAAAGGGAGGCCAGTGATGCCGGAGACCTTTTCGGCCACTTTTTCGGCAAAACCCACAGGCGCGTTGAGGCCGGTGCCGACGGCAGTGCCGCCCTGGGCGAGCTGGCAGAGACCGGACAGCGTCAGCTTGATGCGGGCGATCGCCGATTTCACCTGCTCGGTGTAGCCGGAGAATTCCTGGCCGAGCGTCAGCGGGGTCGCATCCTGCGTGTGGGTGCGGCCGATCTTGATGATGTGGTCGAATTCCTTCTGCTTGGCCTCCAGCGCTTTTGCCAGATGTTCGAGCGCGGGCAGCAGGGAATGCGTCACTTCCTCGGCGCAGGCGATATGCATGGCCGTCGGATATGTGTCGTTGGACGACTGCGACATGTTCACATGGTCGTTCGGATGCACGGGCTTCTTGGAGCCCTTCTCGCCGCCCAGCATCTCGATGGCGCGGTTGGAGATCACCTCGTTCGAGTTCATGTTGGACTGGGTGCCGGAGCCGGTCTGCCAGACGACGAGCGGGAAATGATCGTTGAGCTTGCCGTCGATCACTTCCTGCGCGGCGGCGACGATGGTCTTGCCGAGTTCGGGGTCGAGGCGGCCGAGTTCCATATTCGCTTCGGCGCAGGCGCGCTTCACGATGCCGAGCGCGCGGACGACCGAAAGAGGCTGCTTTTCCCAGCCGATCTTGAAATTGCCGAGCGAGCGCTGGGCCTGAGCCCCCCAATATTTGCTGTCGTCGACTTCAATCGGGCCGAAAGTATCGGTTTCGGTGCGGGTCTTGGTCATTGGCTCGGGTCCTCGCGCTCACGGATAAGGGATGGCCGCTGATTTATCACGCGGGGGCAGGGGGGCCAAGAGAGGGCTGCGAGCCGCCGGACGGCGCTATTCCGATGCTGCGTCGTCTATCGGAAGCCCGGTCGGCAGGCCGTCCATGCTGGTCAGGTTCTTTTTCCGCCAATAGGCCTCGATGCCGTCCTCGCCCTGATTGATCGCCCAGTTGGTGAGCGAGGGGCGCTCTCCCATGTAGTCGTGCAGGGGGACGCCATAGCCGCATGAGGTCTGGACGAGGTCGATATCCAGCACGACGATCTGGCGCGCGCCGGGCGGTTCGTCGCCTTTGAAGGCGGAGGCCAGCAGATCGGCATATTCCGGCGATCCACGATGCAGCACCGTGCCCTTGCCATAGAGGCGCAGGATCAGGGGCGGCCCCTCGAAGGCGCAGAACATGACGGTCAGCCGCCCGTCCGCTTTCAGATGGGCGGAGGTTTCATTGCCGCTGCCCGTCCGGTCCATGTAGCAGACATGGGTTTCATCCAGCACGCGCAGCCCGTCGAGGCCCTTGGGCGAGAGATTGACGCGCGAGTCTCCCGTCGCGGAAGCCGTGAAGAAGATGTGCTGCCGTTCGATGAAGTCCCGGTGCTCGGGTTCGATATGTGAAAACTGCTTTGCCACGGAAGGAATGCTAGCCCCGCCACATGGGTGCTTCCAGCAAGATCAACGCCCGTCTGCGCAAAGCGTTTTGCGTCAACGGGCGTCAAAATAGGGGATTGGAGGGCGCCAATGGCGCCGTTATTTCTTCCGGAAGGCGTCGAGGCTCACCACTTCGCCCGTGGCTTCTTCCTCGGGCTCGGCATTTTCTTCCTTTGCCAGCGGCTCTTCCATGCTGCGGGACGCTTCCGCGGCGGCGGGCTGGTCGCCCGTTTCCGGCGTGTCGTCGCTGCCGGGCGCACCTTCCACGTTGAACTGGAGGCCGAACTGTACGCTGGGGTCGAAAAAACCCTGCACGGCGGCATAGGGGACGACCAGACGTTCGGGTACCTTGTTGAAGGTGAGGTCTACGGAGAAATAATCGTCCATCACTTCGAGGTTCCAGAACTGGTGCTGGAGCACGATCGTGATCTCTTCCGGATACTGGCTGCGCAGCCGCTCGGAGATTTCGACGCCCGGCGCGCCTGTGCGGAAGGAAATGTAGAAGTGATGCTCGCCCGGCAGGCCTTCGTCGCGCGCGATCCGGAGCGCCTTGCGGATTACTCCGCGCAATGCTTCCTGCGCCAGCAGATCGTATCGCATCTGATCTTCGGACAAGTCACTTCCCCTGAG
>CAYSVF010000470.1:0-2434 GCA_964434415.1 uncultured Parvibaculum sp. | reverse complement strand
ACCAATGCCCGTGTCGAAGGCGGTTTCAATGTGTTCGACGTGACGATCACGAACCGCAAGACGGACGAAAAGCGCGAACTGCCGGGCGTGAAGCTTGCCATGCATGGCAAGCACAACATGCTGAACAGTCTCGCGGCTATCGGCGTGGCGCTGCAGCTTGGCATTTCGGACGACCGTATCCGCAGGGCGCTTGAAGGTTTCGGCGGCGTGAAGCGGCGTTTCACCTATGTGGGCGATTGGAACGGCGTCCGCATCTATGACGATTACGGTCATCACCCGGTGGAAATCGCCGCCGTCTTGCAGGCCGCCCACAGCGCGGGCGAGGGGCGCACCATCGCCGTGGTGCAGCCGCACCGCTATACGCGGCTTCACAATCTGTTCGATGATTTCTGCGCCTGCTTCAACGATGCCGACGCGGTGATCGTCGCCAATGTCTATGAGGCGGGCGAGAAGCCGATCGAAGGCGCGGATCGCGACGCGCTGGTCGCGGGACTTCGCGATCGCGGCCACCGCAATGTCGTACCGCTGGACAAGCCGGAAGACCTTCCCGGGATCGTTGCCGACATGGCAAAGTCCGGCGACATCGTCGTTTGTCTCGGTGCCGGCAATATCACGCAGTGGGCGAATGCGCTGCCCGCCGATCTGGAAAAGAATTTCGGCAAGGGAGGAGACGCATGAACGCGACTGCTTCCCGGCCCAAACTGATCGAAAGCCTGCCGGCGGTGCGCGGCGAGCTGACCGCCGATGCGCCGCTTGCACCGCTCACATGGTTCCGTGTCGGCGGGCCGGCGGAAGTATTGTTCCGGCCGGCGGATGTCGAAGATCTTGCCGTCTTCCTTGCAGGCTGCCCCGAGGATGTGCCGGTAACGGTGGTCGGTGTCGGATCGAACCTGCTCGTACGCGACGGCGGTGTGAACGGTGTCGTTATCCGTCTCGGCAAACCCTTCATGACGATCGAGGCGGAAGGCGATTTCGTGCGGGCCGGTACGGCCGCGCTCGATGTGGCGGTGGCCCGCGCGGCGCAGCAGGCAGGCATTGCCGGTCTTGAGTTTTATCGTGGCATTCCCGGTTCCATCGGCGGCGCGCTGCGCATGAATGGCGGCGCTTACGGGTCGGAAACGAAGGATGTGCTGGTCGAGGTGAAGGCGGTTACCCGCAAAGGCGAGATTGTGATGCTTTCCAATGCCGATATGCATTACAGCTACCGTCATTGCGGCGCGCCGGACGATCTGATTTTCGTCGAGGCGCTCTATCGCGGGCATGCGGGGGACAAGGCTGCGATTGCGGCGCGGATGGAAGAGATCACTTCTTCGCGCGAGGCGAGCCAGCCCATTCGCAGCCGCACGGGCGGCAGCACGTTCAAGAACCCGGAAGGGCAGAAGAGCTGGCAGCTCATCGACGCCGCGGGCTGTCGCGGACTTGTCCGCGGCGGTGCGCAGGTGAGCGAGCAGCATTGCAACTTTCTCATCAATACGGGCGATGCAACCGCCGCCGACCTTGAAGGGCTTGGCGAGGAGGTGCGCGCCCGGGTGAAGGAAACCAGTGGCGTAACGCTTGAATGGGAAATCCGGCGTATCGGTATCCCCCTGAAGGAGGCTGCATGACGAACGGAAAGCATGTCGCCGTTCTGAAGGGCGGCTGGAGCGCGGAGCGGGAAGTGAGCCTCGTCTCGGGCAAGGGATGTGCCGATGCGTTGCGCAAGGGCGGCTATCGCGTGAGCGAGATCGACGCCGGCCGCGATCTTGCCGACCAGATCTTGCGCGTCAAACCGGATGTCTGTTTCAACGCATTGCACGGCCAATGGGGCGAGGACGGTTGTGTGCAGGGCCTTCTTGAAGTGCTCGGTGTGCCCTATACGCATTCCGGCGTGCTGCCCTCCGCGCTCGCCATGCACAAGGAACGCGCCAAGGCCGTTTTCCGCGAGGCGGGTCTGCCGGTTGCTGAAAGTCTTGTCGTGCCGCGCGAGCAGGCGGCGCTCGGTCACGTGATGTCTCCCCCTTATGTGGTGAAGCCGCTCAATCAGGGCTCGTCCGTCGGTGTCTTCATCGTGAGGGAGGGGGACAACCGCCCGCCTGCCGAACTGACCTCGCCGGAATGGGACCTCGGGCATGAGGTGATGATCGAACGCTTCATCGCCGGACGCGAGCTGACCTGCGCCGTCATGGGCGAGGAGATTTTCGAAGTGACCGAGATCATCGCCAACACTGCTTTCTACGATTATGAGGCGAAGTATCAGGAAGGCGGTTCGCGCCACATTCTGCCTGCGCCGATCGACGAAGAGCTGAAGCAGGAAGTCCAGCGCATCACTCTGGCGGCCCACAAGGCGCTGGGGTGCCGGGGCGTGACGCGCTCCGACTTTCGCTATGACGACACGAAGGGCGGCAAGGGCGAACTTATTCTTCTGGAAGTGAATACGCAGCCCGGCATGACGCCG
>CAYSVF010000469.1:0-2448 GCA_964434415.1 uncultured Parvibaculum sp. | reverse complement strand
GGGATCGACGACCGTTTCCAGATCTATGTTTCGCTGGGGCAGGCATTCTGATGGCGCAGGCAGAAGCACAAAAGCGCGCCATGACGACCCGCCTGCTACGGCGGGCAGGCGCCGTGGCGCTCGGCCTTGCCGGTCTGGTGCTCTTGCTGGTGGCCCTTGCCATCGCGCTTCTCAATATCCGCCCGGTGCGGCAGACGCTGCTCGACTACGGTCTGACCGCCGCCCATAGCGCGGGCGTGATGCTCACCGTCGACGACGTGTCGGGCGAATGGCCGTCGACGCTCATTCTCGAAAACGTCTCGATGCGCGACGACAAGGGCGCATGGCTCACCCTGCCCCATGCCTCCATCGAGTGGCGGCCGCTGGCGCTCTGGTCGGGCGAAGTCCATATCGTCGCGCTGACGGCCACGGGGCTCGATGTCGACCGGGCGCCGGAGAGCAGAACGCCTGCCGAAGAGCCCGCAGACACTGCTCCCTTCACCCTGCCAAGCTTGCCATCTCTGCCGGTTGCCATCCGGATCGACGCTCTCACGCTCGACGATGCAAGACTCGGCAAGGCGCTTGCCGGCAGCGATACGCGCTTCGATGCCAGCGGCGACCTCTGCTGGAACGGCACGGATATCGACCTCAACCTGCGTGCGGACCGGACCGACAATGTGCCGGGACAAATCGTGGCGCATATCGCGCATGATGACGGGACCGAACGGGGTGAACTGACGCTCGACGTTACCGACGGCTCATCCGCGAAGCCGGGTTTGGTCGCCGCGCTGACGGAGGACCCGCGTTTTGCCGCCGTCGCGGCGAAAGCAAGCGGCACGATGCGCGAAGGCGCGATGACCGGCGAGATGTCGGTGACGGCGGGCCGTACGATCGATGCCCGGCTCGCCGCGCATGGCCTGACCGGCGATGAAGCCGACATTACGCTGTCGCTCGATGCCGAAGGCCGCATGATCGCCGATGCAATGGAACCGGTCGGCGCCAAGACAGTGAAGGCGGAGACCCGCATCGGCTGGGATGGCGCCCAACGCCTATCCTTGCGGGAAATCAACGTGAAAGCAGGCGCGCTTGCCCTTACAGGCGACGTCGAGACGGCGGGTGCGGCAAGCGGCGGCGACACCGACATAAAAGGGACAGGGACGATCCGGGGGCTCGACAAGCTCGCAGGCGCGGACGGCAACAGCTTCCTCGACGTCATGGACTGGCGCCTCGCGGCCAAGGCCGACTTGGACAGGATGCAGGCAGATATCGAGGAGTTCGCCCTCGCCGGCCAGGACAATGAGCTGCGTTTTGCCGGACAGGTTGCGCTCGCCGACGGGCTGAGCGTCGAGGGCGAAGCGCATGGCGCGCTCACCAATCTGAAGCCGATTGGCGAGCTGGCGGGACAGCCGCTTGCGGGACAAGTGAAACTCGACATTGCCCCGCTGACGCTCGATCCGGACGGCGCGGCCAATGCGCAGCTTTCGCTTGCGGGAGAAAAGATTTCCACGGGCGATCCCATGCTCGACGGTCTGCTGTCGCCGGGCTTTACCGCCGCCGCTTCGCTTTCCATGGACGGCAAGGGAGCCTATGCGGCCTCCGATGTGGACGCCCGTTCGGCGAACTTCTCGCTGAAGGGCACGGGGTCCATGACGGCGACCGGTACGCTCAAGGGCGACGCCACGCTGTCCATGCCCGATGCGGGCAAGGTCCTCGGCAGCATGAACACGCGCGGCAAACTTTCCGCGCAGGCGACATTGAGCGGCACGACCGCCGCGCCTCAACTCTCGCTCGATGCGAAACTTCAGAAAGGCATGCTGGCCGGTCTCGATGCGAAGCTGGCAAGCCTGACCGCCAAAATCGGCGCGAGCGACAGACAAGACGGGGGTTCGCAAGGTCCCATCGCCTTCCGTCTGAACGGCGACGATGGCCAGATCAGGCTGGATACGAAACTGGTATTGCCCGCGAAAGGCGGCGCGACGCTCGACCCGATCGATGCATCCATTCTGGGAGCGCCGCTGAAAGGAAATCTGACCATCGATGCCGAGGGGCTTGCAACGGGGTCGCTGACCGGCGAGAATCTCGCGCTTGCTCCGCTCGCGTCGCTGGCAGGTCTGCCGATCGACGGGCAGGCGGATATCGATTTCGCACTGGATACGCGGAACGGCAAACAGAACGCCACGGCATATATTCTCGTTCCCAGGCTGATCGCCGATATCAGCAGCCGGCTGACGCTGGAAAAAGCCGAATTCGCTCTCCGCGCGGACGATCTGACGGGCGATCCCGCCCTCGACGTGGTGATGAAGACCCGCTCGGGCGGCGCCGGCAATACACGTTTCAGTGCATTCGGCGCAACGGCCAGCGGCCCCCTCGACAATATCGCCTTCGATGTAGAGGTGAAGGGCGAGCGCGAACAGCTCAAGCCCGCGGGCCTCAGCTTCCTCGCCAATGGGACCTATACCGGTGACAGGG
>CAYSVF010000468.1:0-2451 GCA_964434415.1 uncultured Parvibaculum sp. | reverse complement strand
CTCCACCCCTGGACGCCGGGCGAGGCGGACCCCGATCTTGGCGGGCTCGTGGGCCGGGCCGATCTCGTTTTCGTGGACGCGCCTTGCTCGGGCACGGGGGCCTGGCGGCGGAGCCCCGACGCCCGCTGGCGGCTGACGACGGAAAAACTCGCCTCCTACCGCGCGGCGCAGGCCGAAGTGCTGGAGCGCGCCGCCCCGCTGGTGAAGCCCGGCGGTCGGCTCGTCTATGTCACATGTTCGCTGCTGGCATCGGAAAATGAAGACCGCGTGGCCGCCTTCCTCGCCGCCCATGAGGGCTTCGCCGAGGAGCCCTGGACGAAGCACTGGCCGGAAGACGCCCCGCACCCGGTGAGCCTGTCGGCCATCGCCCTGCGCCTCAGCCCGGCGACTAGCGGCACGGACGGGTTTTTCGTCTCCATCCTGCGGCGGAGGGCGTGACGCAATGGCTCTCTCCCGCGCCTGCTTGACCCCTTTTCGCTATGATGGTCTATCGCCATCCATAGTCCGACCCTCCCAGTATTGTCCCGGAAAACGCATATGACCGAAGACCGTATCCTCATCATCGATTTCGGCAGCCAGGTGACGCAGCTCATCGCCCGGCGCATCCGCGAAAGCGGCGTCTATAGCGAGATCGTGCCCTTCAACAAGGTGGAGGAGATGTGGGAGGAATTCGGGCCGAAGGGCATCATCCTTTCCGGCAGCCCGGCAAGCGTGAGCCGGGAGGCGAGCCCCCGCGCGCCGCAATTCGTCTTCGAGGCGGGGCTGCCCGTGCTCGGCATCTGCTACGGCCAGCAGACCATGACGCTGCAACTGGGCGGCAAGGTGGAAGGCAGCGACGAACGCGAATTCGGCCGCGCCGCCATCGAGGTGCTGGAAGAGAGCCCGCTTTTCGACGGGATCGTCCAGAAGGGCGAGACGGAGCCTGTGTGGATGAGCCATGGCGACCGCGTGGTGAGCCTCGCGCCGGGCTTCAAGGTGATCGGCCAGAGCCGGGGCGCGCCCTTCGCGGCCATCGCGGATGAGGAACGGCGCTTCTACGGCGTGCAGTTCCACCCCGAAGTCGTCCACACGCCGCGCGGGCGCGACATGCTGTGGAACTTCACGCATCGCATTTGCGGCTGCAAGGGCGACTGGACCATGGCCGCCTTCCGCGAAACCGAAATCGCCAAGGTGCGCGAGCAGGTGGGCTCGGGCCGCGTCATCTGCGGGCTGTCGGGCGGCGTGGATAGCTCCGTCGTCGCCGTGCTGCTGCATGAGGCCATCGGCGACCAGCTTCAATGCGTCTTCGTCGACACCGGCATGATGCGCGCGGGCGAGGCCGATCAGGTCGTCTCGCTCTTCCGCGACCATTACAACATTCCGCTCGCCGCGGTGGATGCGAGCGAGCTCTTCCTCGGCAAGCTCGACGGCGTGACCGATCCGGAGCAGAAGCGCAAGATCATCGGTGCGACCTTCATCGACGTCTTCGAGGAAGAAGCGAAGAAGGTGGGCGGCGCGGACTTCCTGGCGCAGGGCACGCTCTATCCCGATGTGATCGAAAGCGTGTCCTTCGCGGGCGGGCCGTCCGTCACCATCAAGAGCCACCACAATGTGGGCGGGCTGCCGGAACGCATGAACATGAAGCTGGTGGAGCCGCTTCGCGAGCTCTTCAAGGACGAGGTTCGCGCGCTGGGCCATGAGCTGGGCCTGCCGGAACAGTTCGTCGGGCGGCATCCCTTCCCCGGGCCGGGGCTTGCGATCCGCGTGCCGGGCGAGATCACGGGCGAGAAGCTCGAAATCCTGCGCAAGGCGGACACGATCTATCTGGAGGAAATCCGCGCGGCGGGCCTCTATGACGAGATCTGGCAGGCCTTCGCCGTGCTGCTGCCCGTGCGCACGGTGGGCGTGATGGGCGACGAGCGCACCTATGACTATGTCTGCGCGCTGCGCGCCGTGACCTCATTGGACGGCATGACGGCGGACTACTACCCCTTCAGCCACGACTTCCTCGGCCACGTCTCGACCCGCATCATCAACGAGGTGCGCGGCATCAACCGCGTCGTCTACGACGTGACCTCGAAGCCGCCCGGAACGATCGAGTGGGAGTGAGGGGACGTCTCCGAGGCCGATGGCGAAATGCCAATGGAGAGACCCGGTTCCACTATCGACGTCACAACCGGTACCACGACTGCCGAGGCGTGTTTTTGAGATAGGTAGGTGCGATGATCCCGGCTGCGCTGCCGAAATTTCTGGAATATGAGTGCGCGGACGACCTCATCCGGGTCGGCAAGGCCAATGACGGTGGCTATCTGGTAAGGGAGAGCGACGTTTCCGAAGCCGATTTTCTCGTAAGCCTCGGTGTGTTCGACGACTGGTCTTTCGAAGCCGACTTCGTGAAGATCAACGATGTTCCGGTCTGTGCCTATGACGGTTCGGTCGGTGGAGGATTTTTCCTCCTCCAGGCTATAGATA
>CAYSVF010000467.1:0-2452 GCA_964434415.1 uncultured Parvibaculum sp. | reverse complement strand
CATAAGCGCTCCGCGATACCGGGGTCGTTGTCGCTCATTCCGCAGCCTGCTCCTCGGCAATGCCCATGGCGGGTTCCTGGCCGGCAATCTCGTCATGGATGAGGAAACCGCCGGACTGCCTCTGCCATAACTGGGCATACAGCCCACCCTTGGCAATGAGGGCGTCATGCGTCCCCTCCTCGATCACGCGGCCGCGGTCCATCACGATCAGGCGATCCATCGCCGCAATCGTAGACAGCCGATGGGCGATCGCGATCACCGTCTTGCCCTCCATCAGCCTGTAGAGGTTCTCCTGAATCGCCGCCTCGACCTCGGAATCGAGCGCCGAGGTCGCCTCGTCGAGGATCAGGATCGGCGCGTCCTTCAGCATGACGCGGGCAATCGCGATGCGCTGGCGCTGGCCGCCCGACAGCTTCACCCCGCGCTCGCCGACATGCGCGTCGAGACCCTTGCGGCCCTGGGGATCGGTGAGCCCCGCGATGAAGTCGAGCGCCTCGGCGCGGCGGGCTGCCTCGACCATCATCTCTTCGCTGGCATCCGGCCGGCCGTACAGGATGTTGTCGCGCACCGAGCGATGAAGCAGCGACGTATCCTGCGTGACGACGCCGATCTGCGCCCTCAGACTGTCCTGCGTCACGGCCGAGATATCCTGACCGTCGATGAGCACGCGGCCGCTCTCCACATCGTAGAAGCGCAGCAGAAGATTGACGAGGGTCGACTTGCCGGCGCCCGATCGGCCGACAACGCCGACCTTCTCGCCCGGGCGCACCGCAAGATCGAGGTTCTCGATCACGCCTTTCTTCTTTCCGTAGTGGAACCGGACGTTTTCGAACCGTATGTCGCCGTGCGTGACGATTATGCTCTTTGCATCTGGTCTGTCCTCGACAAGCCGCGGCAGCGAGATCGAACCGATCCCGTCACGCACCGTCCCGATATTCTCGAACAGGCCCGAGACCTCCCACATGATCCATTGCGACATGCCCCAGAGCCGCACGGCAAGACCTATGACGACGGCGACGGCGCCCACCGTGACCCATGCGTTCAGCCAGAACCAGATCGACAAGCCCGCCACCGACAGCATCAGCAGCGAATTGAGCGCGTAGAGACAACCGTAGAGGCTCGTGACCAGCCGCATCGACCGGTAGACCGTATCCATGAAGCCGGCCATGCCCTCGCGGGCATAGGCGGCCTCGCGCCGTGCGTGGCTGAACAGCTTGACCGTCTGGATGTTCGTGTAGCTGTCGACGATGCGGCCGGTCATCATCGAGCGCGCATCGGCCTGCTCCTCCGCGACACTGCCGAGGCGGGGCACGAAATAGACCAGAAGCCCGACATAACCGATCAGCCACACGACGAGCGGCAACGCGAGCCGCCAGTCTGCCGTTCCGACGATCAGGAGCGCACCGAGGAAATAGACCAGCACGTAGTTGAGCACGTCGACCAGCTTGATCACGCATTCGCGCACGGCGAGCGCAGTCTGCATCAGCTTGGTCGCGATGCGGCCCGCGAACTCGTCCTGATAGAACGTCATCGACTGCTTCAGCAGATAGCGGTGCACCTGCCAGCGGATTCGCATGGCGTAGTTGCCCATCAGCGTCTGGTGCTGCAGCAGCGAGTGGAACCAGATCGTTCCCGGCAGGATCACCATGACGACGAGCGCCATAGCACCCAGCTTCCAGCCTTCCGTCTGGAGAAACGTCTCCCGATCCTGCGCCGAAAGCCAATCGACGATCGAACCGAGGAAGCCGAACATCCACACCTCGGTGAATGCGATGATGGCGACCAGCAGCGCATCGAGGGCGATGTATGGCCACGACCCTCTCGTGAAGTGCATACAGAAGCCGAGCAGCGTCTTCGGCGGCTCCACCGGCTCGTCGGCCGGAAACGGGTCAAGTCTCTCTTCAAACCAGCGAAACATGATCTGGCTGCTTTCCTGTCTGCGCTACCGGTGCCCCTTGCCGGGTCCGGAGCGGGAAATCGGAGGCGCGACGAGCGCCGTTTCGAAGTGCCCCGACCGGGTCGTTTTCGCCGGATGGTTCGGCTTGTGCGAACCGCCGCCACGATAGGACTGCTGCGTGCCGACGCGAAGTGCGGAGGTTAATGCTGCTGACAGGGCGGCGGCATGCCCTGTCGACCGCAAAGGCGACGTCGGGAGGCAATCTACGGTTTCAGGGACAACCGGGACACGCGGTCCCGTGGGCTTTCTCGCTTGCATGAATCGAATCCTCGGGGATCGGGAGTTGGTACCCGGCGGGATTCGGATCGTGTCTGCGAAATGTGGCGCGATGCGCCGAACCGAAAACCGCCGTCAGGCCACGCGCCAGGCGCGCAGGCGAAGGACGAATGGAACGCCGATCATGTCCATTTCCGCCTCCAGCGGTTCGGTTGAAAGAGCGCCTCCTATATCCGAACTGACTGCTCGTGGCCAGCACGTTCGTGCACTGCCCCACCA
>CAYSVF010000466.1:0-2455 GCA_964434415.1 uncultured Parvibaculum sp. | reverse complement strand
AGATGCACATCATGGCCGGGGGGGGCGTGCTGCTGCGCGGCGGCAAGCCGGGCGGGGCCGGAGCCGACGATGGCAATCTTCTTGCCGGTCTTCTGCGTGGGCACCTGCGGGACGATCCAGCTTTCCTGCCAGCCGCGATCGACGATGGAGCACTCGATCGTCTTGATGGTGACGGGCTGCTCGGTCAGGTTCAGCGTGCAGCTCGCCTCGCAGGGAGCGGGGCAGATGCGGCCGGTGAACTCCGGGAAGTTGTTCGTCGAATGCAGATTGCGACAGGCTTCTTCCCACTCGGCGTGATAGACGAGATCGTTCCAGTCCGGGATCTGGTTGTTCACCGGACAGCCCGTATGGCAATAGGGAATGCCGCAATCCATGCAGCGCGCCGCCTGGTCGCGGGTTGCGTCCTCGCTCAGCGGAATCACGAATTCCTTGTAGTTGCGGATGCGATCCGCCGCCGGCAGGTATTTGCGGTCCCGGCGGTCGATTTCCAGAAAGCCTGTAATCTTACCCATGGTTGCTTACTCTCCTGCTGCGGCCATGGCCTGGGCCGCTTCCTGAGATTCCTTCAGCTCGCGCAGGGCACGGCGGTACTCGACCGGCATCACCTTGCGGAACTTCGGCAGGAAGCTCTCCCAATTTTCAAGAATCTCACGCGCGCGCGCCGAATTGGTGTAGCGCGCATGGTTTTCGATCAGCTGATGCAGACGTTCGGCATCGAAGCGGGTCATGTCGGACATGACGTCCACACGGCCATGCGCCTCAAGGTCGGTGGACTGGTGACGGAGTTTCTCCATCAGCTCGTGTTCTTCCTTCACGGGCTCCAGATCCACCATGGCGAGGTTGCAGCGACGCTCGAACATGCCGTCTTCGTCCAGCACATAGGCGATGCCGCCCGACATGCCGGCCGCGAAATTACGGCCCGTCTCGCCGAGCACGACGACAACGCCGCCCGTCATGTACTCGCAGCCATGATCGCCCGTGCCTTCGACGACGGCGACGGCACCGGAGTTGCGGACGGCGAAACGCTCGCCGGCCACGCCGCGGAAATAGCATTCGCCGCCGATGGCGCCGTAAAGCACGGTATTGCCGACGATGATGCTCTTTTCCGGCACGATGCCGCTGACGGCGGGCGGATAGACGATCAGGCGACCGCCCGAGAGACCCTTGCCGACATAGTCGTTGGCTTCGCCTTCAAGCTCCAGCGTGACGCCGGTGGCGACCCATGCGCCGAAACTCTGACCCGCCGTGCCCTTGAACTTCACATGGATCGTTTCGTCGGGCAGGCCGGTATGGCCGTAGCGCCGGGCGATCTCGCCCGACAGCATGGCGCCGGTGGTGCGATCGGTATTGTGGATCGGAAGCTCGATCTGCACCGGCTTCTTCTCTTCGATCGCATCCTTGGAGGCTTCGATGAGCTTACGGTCGAGGATGTCGTGGATCTTGTGATCCTGCTCCTCGCATTTGAAGATGTTCACGCCCGCCGGTGCGTCCGGCTTGTGGAAGAGCTTGCCGAAATCGAGGCCCTTTGCCTTCCAGTGGTCGACGACCTTGCGCTTGTCGAGCATCTGCATCTGCCCGATCATTTCGTTCACCGTGCGGTAGCCCATTTCAGCCATCAGCTCGCGAACTTCCTCGGCGACGAAGAAGAAGTAGTTGATGACATGCTCGGGCGCACCGACAAAGCGCTTGCGCAGTTCCGGGTCCTGCGTGGCGACGCCGACAGGGCAGGTGTTCAGATGACATTTGCGCATCATGATGCAGCCCGCCGCGATGAGCGGTGCGGTGGCGAAGCCGAACTCGTCCGCGCCCAGCAGCGCACCGATGACGACATCGCGGCCGGTACGCAGGCCGCCATCGACCTGAACGGTGATGCGGCCGCGCAGGCGGTTCAGCACCAGCGTCTGATGGGTTTCGGCAAGGCCGATTTCCCAGGGGCTGCCCGCATGCTTGATGGAGGTGAGCGGCGAGGCGCCCGTGCCGCCGTCATAGCCGGAGATCGTCACATGGTCGGCGCGCGCCTTGGAGACGCCTGCGGCCACCGTGCCGACACCGACCTCGGAGACGAGCTTCACGGAGATGAGCGCCTTGGAGTTGGTGTTCTTCAGGTCGTAGATCAGCTGGGCCAGATCTTCGATCGAATAGATGTCATGGTGCGGGGGCGGAGAGATGAGGCCCACGCCCGGCGTCGAATGGCGCACCTTGGCGATGACCGCGTCGACCTTGTGGCCGGGCAGCTGGCCGCCTTCGCCGGGCTTTGCGCCCTGCGCCATCTTGATCTGGATCATGTCGGAATTGACGAGATACTCCGTCGTCACGCCAAACCGTCCGGAAGCCACCTGCTTGATGGACGAGCGCTCGGGATTGGCCGATCCGTCCGGCAATGGCAGATAGCGGTCCGGCTCCTCGCCGCCCTCGCCGGTGTTCGACTTGCCGCCGATCCGGTTCATGGCGATGG
>CAYSVF010000465.1:0-2458 GCA_964434415.1 uncultured Parvibaculum sp. | reverse complement strand
AGCCCGGATAGGGCGTCATGGTCATCATGTTGGCGATCTGCTCGGCCGCCTCGATGGCGATGGCGCGTTTTTCCTTAGCGGGAATGTTGAAGCCCCCGAGCTCCAGGCGCGTCGCCCCTTCGCCGAAACCGAACTCGACGCGCCCGTTCGACATGATGTCGAGGGTCGCCAGCGCTTCCGCCGTGCGGGCGGGGTGATTGTAGTTGGGGATTACCTGCCGGATGCCGTGACCGATCCGAATGTTCTTCGTCCGCGCGGCGGCGGCGGCAAGAAATACTTCGGGTGCGGAGGAATGGGAATATTCCTCGAGGAAGTGATGCTCCACCTCCCATGCATGGTCGTAGCCCAGCTTGTCGGCCAGCACGACCTGCTCCAGCGCCTCATGAAAGAGGCGGTGTTCGTCGCCCTCTTCCCAGGGCCGCGGAAGCTGCAATTCATAAAAGACACCGAAACGCATGTGATCCTCCCAAATCTTTTTTTGTCATTGGGAGGATTATAGGCATCCCGACCCCGTCTCATGCAAAGGCGGCGTTGGCCATGACTTTTATGCGCTGCAGCATATGCCTATCCGGCAGCGCCGCCCTGACCGGGCTTTCGGTGGCGCCTCTCCAGCTCGGCCCGCGCTTTTTCCCTTCCCGGCTCGCCGCTTTCCGCATCGGCGATCTTTTGCAGCGCCTCATCGGAAAGATGGCGCAAAGAGCCCGACGCATCTTCCCGGGCGGCTTCACGCATCAGATGCTGAGAGTCGTAGAACGAAGACTTGTGCCGCCTGCGGCGTCCGGAAACCCGGCGCCAGAAAGAAGAAAGTGTGAGCATGTCGCTCCCGATCCGTCGGGAAGAAGAGGTCCTTCTTCCGGAAACAAAAATCTGAGCGTTTTCCTCACGCGACACGTTGGTCGCATTTGCGGCAGCGGGGGCTTGGCGGCGCAGCAACCGGGCCACGCAGTGCCTCCCTTCTGAAACCATACATCTGCCGGGCGGAGTAAAGCCAGCACATGTGAATGTGCCCGCACCGATTTCCAACCCTTTCATGACGCACAGGGATGGGCGTGAAACGGGAGGCCCCCGGGGCTATTCGGGGCTACTCGGCGGCGAGGCCGTCCCGCCCGGAGAAATCCGCCCGCTCGGCCTCACGAATGCCGAGTTTTTGCCGGATCTCCCGCCTGGTTTTCATTTCGCGGCGGGCGGCCGCGACCCAGCTGGGGTTCTTGTTGGCGGCGACAACCTGCGCCAGTTCCTCATCGGAGAAGCGTATCAGGTCGACGAAGCCGGTGTTTTCCAGCGCCCGCCGCATGAAAGTCTGGGAATCGTAATAGGAAACGCGTCGCCGGTGCGGGATCGCCTTCACGAGCATACGCCTTAGAATTGAAACCATTCCGTTCACTCCGCCTTTCTCGGGAGGCACACCCTTTCGACTGGCCGCGCTCCACTATAATACAACCTTAGCTTTACTCCTTTCCATTGATCATTGGTGAAACACACAGTCCGAATATCGAGAGTTCACTCCAATTCGGAGCAATGGACGGCGGGCCGCATCGCCGCTAGCCTTCGCCGCCACGGGTGGTGCGGAACAGGCGGAGAACGGGGTTGGAACGGGTATTGAAAATCGCTCATCGGGGCGGGGCGGGCCTCTGGCCGGAAAACACGATGGAAGCCTTCGAGCGGGCGATCGCGGCGGGCGCGGACGGCATCGAACTCGACGTGCATCTCTCGGCGGACGGCATCCTGGTTGTTCATCACGACGAAAGCCTGAAGCCGGCCATCGCGCGCGGGCCCGACGGCGCGTGGCTGACACGCCCGACGCCGCTTCTGAAGACCCTCACCTTCGAAGAGATGCAGCGCTACGACATCGGGCGGCTGAGACCCGGCGCAGGCTATTCGGCGCGCTATCCGGACCAGACGGCCTTCGACGGCGCGCGCATCCCGGCGCTTCGCGATGTCTATGAGCTGGTGAAGGCGAAAGCGGGCAGCGATTTCCGGCTCTATGTAGAACTCAAGACGGCGCTTCTCGATCTCAGCCAGTCCGCCGACCCGGCAGCGCTTGCAGAGGCTGCCGTGGCGCTGACGCGCGAGCACGAGCTTTCGGAGCAGGTGACGTTCGTCTCCTTCGACTGGCGGGCGCTGACGCGGGCGAAGGAAATCGCGCCGGAGATCGCCAACGCTTTCACTACACTGCCCTTCTACCAGATCGACCCCGACGACCCGTCCGCCGCGCGGGACGAGCCGGGCTCGCAGGACGAGACGCTGCGCGCGGCGTCGGCCGCCGGCGCGCCCTGGGCGAACGGATACGACTGGCGGGCGCAGGAGGAACCGGATTTCGCCACGCGCATGCTGAAGGCCATTGCAGCAGGCCCCGCCGATGGCTGGTTCGCCTGGCATGGCGACGTGACGGAGGCGAGCGTCGCAGTCTGCCGCGAGGCAGGGCTTACCGTTTCCTGCTGGACGGTGGATGAAGAAG
>CAYSVF010000464.1:0-2474 GCA_964434415.1 uncultured Parvibaculum sp. | reverse complement strand
CCCTTCCGACAGGAGGGGCCCCGCCGCTGGACGCCGCAGCCATTTGCGCGGCGGGGCCCCTCCTGTCGGAAGGGGGGACGGATCGCATCCGCATGACGAATTGTCCCTGGGACATCTCGAGCGGCGCGATTGCACAGGTCAGCGGCTGCGCTCATCCGCGCCTGATGAACGATTTCACCGCACTCGCCCTCGCCATTCCCGAACTGCCGACCGAAGTCCTGCATGAGGTGGGCGATGGCGTCGCGGAGGCGGGGCGGCCGATTGCGCTGCTCGGCGCGGGCACCGGCCTCGGTGTCGCCTCGCTGGTGCATGACGGCACCCGCTACATTCCCGTGCCGGGGGAAGGCGGTCATGTCGATCTTCCGGTGACGGACGAAATCGAGATCGAGATATTGCGCCGCTTCATGGCTCGTTTCGGCCGCGTCTCCGTCGAGCGCGTTCTGTCGGGTCCCGGGCTCGTTTCCCTTTACGAGGTGCTGGGCGAACTGCGCCGTCGTCCCGTCGAAGTCGGTCTGACACCGGAGGAGGTGGCCGCGCATGCCGGCGCGGGCTCATGTCCGATCGCGGTCGAGGCGGTATCCTTCTTCTGCGGCTGGCTCGGCTCGGTGGCGGGCAATCTTGCGCTGACGCTCTGGGCGAGCGGCGGCATCTATATCGGTGGCGGGATCGTGCCCGGCTGGGTGGGGTCCTGCAACGGGCTGTTTGACGAGGCGCATTTCCGCCGCCGCTTCGAGGCCAAGGGCCGTTTCGCCGAGCATCTGGCCGGGTTCCCGGTTCACGTCATTCTGGCGGAGGAACCCGCCTTTTTCGGCCTCGCCGCCGCCGCGCGCGAGGCGGCAAGCTAGCGCGTCCCGCTCACCACATTGCCGTCGCGGCGCGGGTCCGCCCCGCCGTCGAGCGAGCCGTCCGGCAGTACAAGAATGCCGTGAAGACCGCTCATCATTCGCTCGACCTTCACCTCATGGCCGAGCTGCTCGAATTCGGGAATCTTCTGTTCGAGCACCGTGTTCTTCTCGATTTCGAGCGGCCCGTTCCGGTCCATGAAATGCGGCAGGCCGATAGCCTCCGGTACATCCATGCCCCAGTCCAGCATGGCGATGAGCGACTGGTTCACATAATTGATGATCTTGGAACCACCGGGCGAACCGATGGCGGCATGGAAGCTGCCATCCTTGTTGAAGACGATCACGGGGTCCATGGAGGAACGCGGCCGCTTGCCCGGCGCTACCGCATTCGCCACCGGCTTGCCGTCGCGTTCCGGCAGGAAGGAAAAATCCGTCAGCTGATTGTTGAGGATCATGCCGCCCGCCATCAGGTGAGAGCCGAACGGACCTTCCACCGAGGTCGTCATCGACACCACATTGCCGTCCGGATCGATGATGCTGAAATGGCTGGTGGAAGGCTGGGAGATGTCGGCATTGGCGCCCCGGTTATCCGCGTGCTCTTCGCCCGGATTGCCCGGCGCGGCTTTGCCCATGGAAAGGCTCGCATCGATCAGCGCTGCGCGCGAAGCGAGATATTTGGGATCGAGCATCGCGTCCACCGGCACATCCACGAAATCCGGATCGCCGATATACTGGTCGCGGTCGGCATAAGCGAGGGCTTCGGCCTCGGCGATGAAATGCATCGACGTGACGGTCATTGCCCCCATGCCCTTCAGGTCGAAATTCTCGAGAATGCCGAGCGTCTGCAACGTCGTAAGGCCGCCAGATGTGGGCGGTGGCATGGTGCAGATGCGATAGATGCGATAGGGGCGGCAAAGCGCGTCGCGCTCTTTCGCCTCGTAATTTGCAAGGTCGTCCAGCGAGAGCGCGCCGGGTCGCGCCGGCGCTTTATGCACGGCATCGACAATGGCCTGCGCCACATCGCCTGCATAGAAACCGTCGGGTCCCTTCTCGGCTATCTCGCGCAGCGTCTGCGCGTAGGCCGGGTTCTTGATGAATTCGCCAGCCTTGTAAGGCAGCTTCGCGCCATCCGGGCCGGTCTTGTAGAAATAATCGCCTGCCACCGGCATGTTCTTCAGTACCGGATCCCATTCCAGCCATTCCTGAAGTTTGGGCTGAACCTTGAAACCGGTTTCGGCAAGGCGAATAGCGGGCTCGAAAAGATCGCTCCAGGGCAGGGCGCCGTGCTCTTGATGCGCAAGCCACAGCATTTTGACGACACCCGGCACGCCGACCGACCGTCCGCTCACCACCGCGTCGCGAAAACCGAGCGGCTGACCGTCGTCGTCCAGAAACAGTTTCGAGGTCGCGCCGGCGGGCGCCGTCTCCCGCCCGTCATAGGCCCGCACTTCATCGGCCGCCTTGTCGAAATAGACCATAAAGGCCCCGCCGCCGAGGCCGGAGCTTTCCGGCTCCACCAGCGTCAGCACGGCCTGAACGGCGATGGCCGCGTCGATGGCGTTACCGCCCTTTTTGATGATTTCCTGCGCCGCTGCCGTCGCATCGGGGTTTGCAGCGGCGATCATATAG
>CAYSVF010000463.1:0-2474 GCA_964434415.1 uncultured Parvibaculum sp. | reverse complement strand
CAAGACGACGGCGGAGGAAATCTGGAACGACACCGACGGCAAGGTGGATGCGGTGATCTCCGGCGTCGGCACGGGCGGCACCTTCACCGGCGTCGGATCGGTGCTGAAGGCACGCAAGCCCGAGCTGAAGATGATTGCCGTGGAGCCGGAAGACAGCCCCGTGCTGTCCGGCGGCCAGCCCGGGCCGCACAAGATCCAGGGTATCGGCGCGGGCTTCGCGCCGGGCAATCTGGACAGCGCCCTGATCGACGAAGTCATCACGATCGGCAATGAGAACGCCTTCGACCATGCACGGCGCGTGGCGAAGGAAGAGGGCATTCCTTGCGGGATTTCCTCGGGCGCGGCCATCGCCGCGGCGCTGGAAGTGGCCATCCGCCCGGATATGAAGGGCAAGACCATCGTGGTCATCATCCCCTCCTTCGCGGAACGCTATCTCTCCACGCCTTTGTTCGACGGGCTCTGAGCCGGCATTCTTCGAACATCGAAAGCCCCCGGCACTCGCCGGGGGCTTTTTCATGTCGGCGGGTTCGTATCAGCGGGTTTTCCCCGACCGTTCCGGCAGGGGCAGGTCGTCCGGCGCGCCGGGACCGGGCTCGACGCTCATCTCGCGCGGGTCGAGCGGTTCACCGCATTCCGAACAGACCGTGACGCCATGGGTAACCTGGCCGCATGTGCGGTGGCGGCGCTGCACGGGCGGGCCTTCCGGGCCGGACATGTACCGGTCGCCCCAATCCAGCAGCGCAATCAGCGCCGGATGGAGGGCGAGACCCTTCTCCGTCAGGCGGTACTCCTCGCGGCGGGGGCGGTCCTGATAAGGCACCTTTGCGAGCACGCCCGCTTCCGTCAGCTTTTTCAGCCGGTCGGCCAGCACATGACGCGCAATACCGAGCCGCGCCTCGAATTGTTCGAAACGGCGCACACCCAGAAAGCAGTCGCGGATCACGAGCAGTGTCCAGCGGTCGCCGAGCACCGACAGGGTGCGGGCAAGCGAACAGGGCTGCCGGTCGAGTTCTTCCCATTTCATGGATTGCAGCTTGACAGGTTCCCTTTCGGAACTCAATCTGAGTATTAGTTCGAAAAAAGAACTGATACCTTGGAAGGGAGGCGGCGATGAGCGAAAGAAAGGCCGCGCTGGTCATCGGCGCGGGCGATGCCACGGGCGGGGCCATTGCCAAACGGTTTGCGCGCGAGGGCTACGCCACCTGCATCACGCGCCGCTCCATCGACAAGTTGCAGCCGCTCGTTCAGGAGATCGAACAGGCGGGCGGCGAGGTGCATCCTTACGCCTGCGATGCGCGGTCGGAAGAAGAAACCATCGACCTTTTCGCCCATGTCGAGCGCGAGGTCGCGCCTCTCGAAGTCGTGGTCTTCAATATCGGTGCGAATGTGTTTTTCCCGATCACCGAAACGACAACGCGGGTCTATCGCAAGGTCTGGGAAATGGCGGCCTTTTCCGGTTTCCTCGCCGGCCGCGAAGCTGCAAAGGCGATGCTCCCGCGCGCGCACGGTACGATCATCTTTACCGGCGCCACCGCGAGCCTACGCGGCGGCGCGGGTTTCTCCGCCTTTGCGGGCGCCAAATTCGCCTTGCGTGCGCTCGCCCAAAGCATGGCGCGCGAACTGGGCCCCAAAGGCATTCATGTGGCGCATTCGATCATCGACGGCGCCATCGACACGCAATGGATCGCCGAGAACTTTCCGGAGCGCTACGCGATGAAGGAGGAAGACGGCATCCTCAATCCCGACCACATCGCCGAGGCCTATTGGTATCTCCACAACCAGCCGCGCGATGCCTGGACGCATGAGCTCGATCTCAGGCCCTGGATGGAAAAATTCTGATCTCCGAAGGACGCATCATGACGAAGAATGTCGAGTTTCATTTCGACTTCGGGAGCCCGAACGCCTATCTCGCACACAAGATCGTGCCGGGCATCGAAGCGCGCACCGGTGTCGCATTCACCTATGTGCCGGTGCTGCTGGGCGGCATCTTCAAGGCCACCAACAATGTGTCACCGATGATCGCCAATCAGGGCATCCGGAACAAAGGCGAGTATCAGGCACTGGAAATGCGCCGCTTCATCGAGAAGCACGGGATCGACAAATTCCGCATGAACGAGCATTTCCCCGTCAACACGCTGCAGATCATGCGCGGCGCCATTGCCGCGGAGATGGACGGTATGCTCGCGCCCTATTTCGAGGCGGTAATGGCCGCGATGTGGGAACAATCGAAGAAGATGGACGACCCGGACGTCATCCGCGCGGTGCTGGACGACGCCGGGATCGACGGCGCACAGATGCTGGAGCGCATTCAGGACCCGGCGGTAAAAGCAAAGCTCGTTGCGAATACGGAGGATAGCGTGGCGCGCGGCGCTTTCGGTATTCCTACCTTCTTCGTCGATGGCGATATCTATTTCGGCAAGGACAGGCTTCGCGACGTGGAAGAGGCCATCACCGGCCAGTAGAAAGGACGCTGT
>CAYSVF010000462.1:0-2483 GCA_964434415.1 uncultured Parvibaculum sp. | reverse complement strand
ATTTGAAGGAGAACAGGAGCAGATGAAAAAGCTTCTGATTGCAGGCGCGGCGGCGTTGGCGTGCGCGGTTATTGCCGGTCCGGCAAGCGCCGAAGACAACACGTTCGGTCCCGAACCCAGCTACAACTGGTCGGGCTTTTATCTTGGTCTGCAGGGCGGCTATGGCTGGTCCAAGGACGATTGGGCGGCAAGCAATGTGTCGTTCGACAGCGACGGCATGTTGCTGGGCGGGACCGCGGGCTTCAACGGGGATACCGGGTCCTGGGTGTTCGGCGCGGAAGCCGATATTGCGTGGGCGGATATTTCCGGCGAGCAGAATGCATGCAGCCTTGGTGGCGGGTGCGAAACCAAGATGGAATATTTCGGCACGTTCCGCGGCCGGCTTGGCTATGACCTCGGCAGCGTGGATCGGGGTTTGCTGGTTTACGGGACGGGCGGCATCGCAATCGGCGGATTGAACTACAAGTCCGCGGGCGGCGGCGAAGACTTCAACACCGGTACGGGCTGGGTACTTGGCGGCGGCGTAGAGACCACGTTCGGCGACAAGTCCAGCGCCAAGCTCGAATATCTGCATTACGAGCTTGAAGCCGATGCGACGCTCAGCACGGCGGCGTTCAACCCCAATACCAAGGGCGAGATCGTCCGTGCGGGCTATAACATCCGCTTCTGATCGGAACGGCGTACCGCAGCCACGGTGCAAAGGAAAAAGCCCCGGCATATTTTTGCCGGGGCTTTTTTTGTCGTTTATTCGATCGTCACCTGTTGGCGGCCTTCATAGCCCCAATAGCGGATAAAGAGCACATAATCGCCGGGCTGGACGCGGCGACGGTCCAGTTCGAGCGTGAACTTGTCCGTCATCTTGTGATGGGGCTCGACGAAATTCGTCGCGGGCACGTCGGCGCAATTCGCATCGGGAAGCTGCGCCTCGATCAGCGCACCATCCGTGTCGAGCAGGAACCACTGGAATATCTTGCACTGCGTTTCGGACCGGACGGTCAGCGTCTCGTCGCTGTCATTGACGATGGTCACATTGGCGCTCAGCGCCGGGCCACGATTGTCCGCATAGTCCAGGGTCTGTTCGACGGTCGCGTCCATGCGGACGGGATCGCCCATATCCACCTTGCCGGTGTAGATGAAATAGGCGATGACGCCGACCACCGAGAGCATGACGAGCGAGGAGAGGGAGACGGTACGCCGCAGCGAGCTGCGCTGATCTTCCGGGGACATGGGGATCCTTTATCCGAAAATGATGTGGGGGAGCCAGGTGGCGAGCCCCGGCACGAGTGCGATCACGATGAGCGCGAAAATCTGGATCATCACGAAGGGAACGACCCCGCGATAGATCTGGGCGGTGCGGATCGTTTCGGGCGCGACGCCGCGCAGATAGAAGAGTGCAAAGCCGAAGGGCGGCGTCAGGAACGATGTCTGCAGGTTGATCGCCATCATGATGCCGAGCCAGATGGGGTCGATCCCCATTTGCAGCAGAACCGGTGCGACGAGCGGTACGACCACGAAAACGATTTCGATGAAATCGAGAAAGAAGCCGAGCAGGAACATGATCGCCATGACGGTGATCATCGCGCCGACGGCACCGCCCGGCATATTGGTCAGGAAGTGCTCCACCGTCGTGTCGCCCCCCAGCCCCCGGAAGACGAGGCTGAAAAGCGCCGCACCGATCAGGATGATGAACACCATGGAGGTGACGCGCGCGGTCGATTGCGACACTTCCTGAAGCGTTCCCTGCCGGGCAAGCAGGACAAGGCTGGCGATGAGGCCCCAGGCGATGGCGGCGCAAAACACGAATGCCGCCGCGATGCCGATCGTGTCGACCATGCCGATATCGTTGCGCGAGGTGCGCAGATCCATGAAGGAGGTTTCGATCAGCAGGGCGACGAGCGCCAGCGCGGCGATGCGCACGGCGCGCCGCGTGCGCTCATGCCGTTCGCCCGCCAGCAGGATCGCGCCGACCGCGCCCACGGCCGCCGCTTCCGTCGGTGTCGCGATGCCAGCCAGGATCGAGCCCATCACGGAAATGATGAGCGTGACCGGCGGGATCAGCGCGCGCAGCGTGCGGCTGTAGAGTTCCCTGCGCGTCATATCGTCTTCCGGTGGCATGGCGGGCGAGGAGGCGGGATCGGAATAGGCCCGCCAGGCCTGATAGGCGATGTAGAAGCCGACCAGCATCAGGCCGGGAATGATGGCGCCGGCAAAGAGATCGCCCACCGAAATCGTGTCGAGCGCGAAAATGCCTTGTGCGCGTTGCGCGTCGGCATAGGCGTTGGACATGGTGTCGCCCAGCAGCACCAGTACGATGGAGGGCGGGATGATCTGGCCGAGCGTTCCGGCCGCCGCGATGGAGCCGCAGGCGAGCGAGGGGTCGTAGCCCCGCCGCACCATGGTAGGGAGCGAGAGAAGCCCCATCGTCACCACGGTCGCGCCGACGATCCCGGTGGAGGCGGCGAGCAACGCGCCCACGATGGAGA
>CAYSVF010000461.1:0-2484 GCA_964434415.1 uncultured Parvibaculum sp. | reverse complement strand
GAGATAAAGGATCGAAAATCCGAAAAGCCGCATTGCGGCCTTGTTCCGGGCCGTGATGTCGCCATCGGCCGCCGGCGCGGTGCGCGCCAGGCGCGCGGCGAGCGCCAGGAAGACGAGGCCGAGGGCCGCCGTCACGCCCGCATAGAGCCAGCCGGCAAAGCCGAGCGCCACCGGCGACAGGGTCACGGGCACCAGCAGCAGCGAATAGAGCATGATCTGGCGGCGCGTCTCGCGCTCGCCCGCCACGACGGGCAGCATCGGCACGCCCACCTCTTCATAGTCGCCCGACTTGCAGAGCGCGAGCGCCCAGAAATGCGGCGGCGTCCACATGAAGATGATGAGAAAGAGAGAGATCGACTGGAGCGACACATCGCCCGTCACCGCCGCCCAGGCGATCATGGGCGGGAAAGCGCCCGCGGCGCCGCCGATCACGATGTTCTGCGGCGTGGAGCGCTTCAGCCACATCGTATAGATGACGGCATAAAAGAAGATGGTGAAGGCAAGCAGCGCGGCGGCCGTCCAGTTGACGAGCGCACCCATGACGAAGACCGAGCCTGCCGCCATTACGGTGCCGAAGACGGCCGCTTCCTGCGGCGTCACGCGGCCCGACGGAATGGGGCGCGTTCTGGTGCGCGTCATGCGGGCGTCGATATCGGCGTCGTACCACATGTTCAGCGCGCCGGAGGCCCCTGCCCCGACCGCGATGCACAGAAGCGCGGTGAAGCCGATGACCGGGTTGATCCCGCCCGGCGCCACGACAAGGCCCGCCAGCGCGGTGAAGATGACCAGCGACATGACGCGCGGCTTCAGCAGCTCGAAGAAATCGCCGGCCGTGCCCATGCCGCCATCGGCATAGGAGGGAGCGTTTTCAGTGAAGGCCGTGTCGGACATCTGGATGCCGGTTCCCGAAACTTGTCTCTGGTCTGAAATCGTTTCGCCCGGCCGCGAAACGCGGAAGGGCGAGAATGCTCCGGCCGGGTTGCCCCGGCCGGAAAGCGTTTCGTCTTACTTGATCCGCGGCAGTTCGGAGAACTGATGGAAGGGCGGCGGAGAGGACAGCGTCCACTCCAGCGTCGTTGCGCCCTCGCCCCACGGATTGTCGGCGGCCTTCTGCTTGCGGATGAACGCGAGCGCCATGCCGACGAAGAAGATGCCGAGCGCGGCTGCCGAGATATAGGCACCGATGGAGGAGATGAAGTTCCAGAAGGCGAACGCATCCGGATAGTCCACATAGCGGCGCGGCATGCCCTGACGGCCGAGGAAGTGCTGCGGGAAGAAGATCACGTTCACACCGATGAACGTGACCCAGAAGTGCAGCTTGGCCCAGAACTCGGAATACATGTAGCCGAACATTTTCGGGAACCAGTAGTACCAGCCCGCGAAGATCGAGAACACGGCGCCGAGCGACAGCACGTAGTGGAAATGCGCCACCACGTAATAGGTGTCATGCAGCACGCGGTCCGCACCGGCATTGGCTAGCACGACGCCCGTCACACCGCCGACCGTGAACAGGAAGATGAAGCCGAAGGCCCAGAGCATCGGCGCCTTGAACTCGATGGAACCGCCCCACATCGTGGCGATCCAGGAGAAGATCTTCACGCCCGTCGGCACCGCGATCACCATGGTGGCCGCGACGAAATAGGCCTGCGTGTTGACCGAAAGGCCGACCGTGTACATGTGATGCGCCCAGACGATGAAGCCCACCACGCCGATCGCGACCATGGCGTAGGCCATGCCGAGATAGCCGAAGACGGGCTTGCGCGAGAAGGTCGAGACGATCTGGCTGATCATGCCGAAGCCCGGCAGGATCATGATGTACACCTCGGGGTGACCGAAGAACCAGAACAGATGCTGGAACAGGATCGGGTCGCCGCCGCCGGAGGGCTCGAAGAAGGTCGTGCCGAAATTGCGGTCCGTCAGCAGCATGGTGATGCCGCCTGCGAGCACCGGCAGGGCCAGCAGCAGCAGGAAGGCGGTCACGAGCACCGACCAGACGAAGAGCGGCATCTTGTGCAGCGTCATGCCCGGGGCGCGCATGTTGAAGATGGTGGTGATGAAGTTGATCGCACCCAGGATCGACGAGGCGCCGGCGAGATGGAGCGACAGGATCGCGAAGTCCATGGCCGGTCCGGGCGAGCCCGTGGTGGAAAGAGGCGGATAGATCGTCCAGCCGCCGCCGAAGCCGTCCGAGCCGGCCATGCCGGGCACGAAGAGCGAGGTGACGAGCAGCGCGAAGGCGGCACCCAGCAGCCAGAACGAAATATTGTTCATGCGCGGGAAGGCCATGTCCGGCGCGCCGATCATCAGCGGGACGAACCAGTTGCCGAAGCCGCCGATCATCGCCGGCATGACCATGAAGAACACCATGATCAGGCCGTGAGCGGTGATCAGCACGTTCCACATGTGAAGGTTCGCCTCCACATTGGCCTCGCCGCCGACCGCGTTCACCCAGAACCCGAGGTACTGGATGCCCGGTTCGGCCAG
>CAYSVF010000460.1:0-2485 GCA_964434415.1 uncultured Parvibaculum sp. | reverse complement strand
CCCGCAAGTGCGGACGAATATGCCGGCATGTTCCGCGACGCGATGGCATAAAGCCGGTCCGCACGCATTTCGATGTGAGGGTTTCGGCCCTCACATCGTCTTGACCACGAAAGCGGTCATCACCGTGAAGTAGACGATCAGGCTCAGCATGTCCTGAACGATGGTGGCGACGGGGCCCGAGCCGAAAGCCGGGTCCACGCCCATTCGGCTCAGCACCCACGGGAAGACGAGGCCGACACTGCTCGCCGCGCCGCCTGCCGCGACCAGCGACAGCGCCACGCCGAACCCCAGCCACGCATCCCCGAACCCTGCCCATATCAGCAGGAAGGAAAGCGCTCCGAGCGCAAGGCCGAGCAGCAACCCCGTCGCCAGCTCGCCGCCGAAGATCGCCCAGAGCGGCTTGTGACTGAGCGACAGGCCGCGCACGGCGACGGCTTCCGTCTGCGTGCCGATGGCGTCGGCGAGATAGACCAGCGCCGGAATGAAAAAGGCGATCTCGACATTGGTCGAGAGCTCGGTTTCGAAACCCGCCATGATGGAGGTCGCCGCCACGCTGCCGCCAAGTCCGACCAGCAGCCAGGGTAGCCGCCTTGCGAACCGGCTGAGCGGCGAATCCTCCAGCGCGTGCCGCGCGGTGCGCGTCGCCTTCATCGTACCGGTAAAGCGCTGCATATCTTCCACATGCTCGCGCCAGATGACGTCGAGCAGCCGGAGCGCGGTAACGCAGCCCAGAAGCTTTCCCGCCTCGTCGACCACCGGCACATCGGAAACCTCGTGCTCCCGGGCCAGCGTCGCGATGGCTTCCTGATCGGTCTCGGGCGTCACGCGCGGCCAGTCTATCCGCATGAGCGAGGCGATCGTGCTGTCCGCGGGCGCGTCGTACAGCGTGACGAGATGCATCGCACCGAGGAAGCGGCCGTCCTCATCCGTGACGAAGACGGGATCCACCACTTCCCACTCGTTTTCATGAAGCCGGTGGCGCCAGTCGCCTGCCATGCCGTCGGCGGGCAGCGTGGCGACACGGCGGCTCATCAGATGGCCGGCGGTTTCGGGCTGGAACATGGATCATCTCCGGCGCGGTGAGGCGAGGGGATGAGAGTGCCTGCCGCCGGAGCTTTCGCCAAGCCGGTGAAACTACGCAGCGATCCGTCTCACCGCACCGGCCGGATCGGGTTGCTGCCATCCCAGTCGGCTGCGGCTTTTCGGATATGCTCGAAGAACTTGCCCTTCGACCCGCTGATATCCGACATCTCGATCACCGTACCCGGATGGGTCTCCGTGTCGAAATAGACGAAACGGCCTTGCGGTCCGCCGATCTGTCCCTCATGGCCGACCGTGTAGCCCGCGGCGAGCGCGCGGTCATAGGCGGCCTGATAATCGCTCGTCCAGTAGGACATGTGCTGCAGCCCCTCGCGGCCCGCATTCAGGAAATCCATATACATGGAGGGCGCGTCGTTGCGCTGCTGGATGAGCTCGATCTGAAGATCGCCCGTATTGGCAAGCGCAATGCTCATCTCCACCGGCGAGGGCTCGCCCTTATAGGTGAACCAGTCGCACTCGACGCGGTCGATATAGTAGAACGGCCCCACGCCCAGCACTTCCGTCCAGTGCGTGAGCGCCGCCTCGATATCGCGCACCACATACCCGTTCTGGCAGACTTTCCCGAAAAACCGGCTCATGAAATCCTCCCTGTGAGAGGCCGAAACTAGCCCATCCGGGGCTCTTGACCTCAGCCCTTTTTCCCTTATAAATCCGCGACTTCGGGACGGACCGGCCTGTAGGGCATGCCTTGTCCGTCTGAAAGCCATGACCCGAGCCCGCGTACTCTTCGATTTCTTCAATGAAATCAAGGTCTTCACTTGCGGGTTCCTCAGAAGAACGGAGAGCGAAATGCCCAAGCTGAAGACCAAGAGCGGTGTGAAGAAGCGTTTTTCCTTCACCGCCACCGGCAAAGTGAAGCGCGGCCAGACCGGCAAGCGTCACGGCATGATCAAACGGACCAACAAGCAGATCCGTAATTTGCGCGGCACGACCATCGTCCATGAGGCCGATGCCGAGCGCATCAAGAAGGTATTTGCGCCCTACGGCCTGAAATAAGGCCTGCCTGAAAAGGCAGACAGGGTTCCGGTCCAAATTTTCTCTTAGAGGAGAGCTATCATGTCCCGCGTGAAACGTGGCGTTACCGCCCATGCTCGTCACCGCAAGGTTATTTCCAAGGCGAAAGGCTATTACGGCCGCCGCAAGAATACGTTCCGCGTTGCCAATCAGGCCGTGGAAAAGGCCGGCCAGTATGCCTATCGCGACCGCCGCACCAGGAAGCGCAATTTCCGCGCCCTCTGGATCCAGCGCATCAACGCCGGTGTCCGCGAGCACGGCCTGACCTATTCGCGATTTATCGACGGCCTCGGCAAGGCTGGCATCGATGTGGACCGCAAGGTGCTGTCCGATCTCGCCATCCATGAGCCGGAGGCCTTCAAGGCGCTTG
>CAYSVF010000459.1:0-2486 GCA_964434415.1 uncultured Parvibaculum sp. | reverse complement strand
ATACCAGTTAAAAGCCGACGCTTTGAGCTTGGAAGGTACATAGGACAATACCTCTCGGTCAGAGCAATCGATGCAAACTTCAACAATATAGACGTTCAAAATGGACAGGTTGCCGAGAATGGTCCCTACGATGGCACAGTGTTGCTTGTCCTACCTGAAAGTGAACAGACCGATTTTTCTTTTGCAATCCCTTATACGGCTGCAGCGATAACAGACAATGGTCTTTCTGCACAGAGAAAAACTTACATTGGTGGGTTCCCTGCGATCAGCGGTGATTTCTTTGGATGTACAGAAGAAAATCTCCCTAATGGGGGTGAATCACTTTACTATTCGCGAGATGAAACGACTGTCGAAGTACCTGTCGATGGTGGATTGCTGGTAAATAGTTTCCCTTTAGGCTGCCCAGGAATGAGTGGTGGGCCTTTGATGGATGAGTCCGAGAATGTCTGTTGTGTGTATGGTGCAGCATCTTACGGATCCGAAGGTTGCAATCCATCTTCACAGATAGGATATGGCCGCGTTGTTACCAATTTACCAGGAGAGGGCAGTACTCCAGGATTTTATCTAAAAGGACTTATCGATGCCTTGGAACTTGAAAGCGAATTGTCTATAACCAGGCCCAACGCTGTAACGAAGCCCGGAGCCCCTGAGGACTTTGACGCTGTTCAGTCCGAAGAAACTTGTGAAGAATTTACGTTTTCATGGACACCTCCGAGCACTGGTGCGGCCGTCGATACCTATACTCTGACATGTGTAGATGATTCTGATGAACAAAATACAAAATCTACAGTCACTTCTGAGACCACCGCAGTCCTCATGATCAACGTAAATGGTGCATACCAGTGTTCTGTTGTGGCCAAGAATGATGTCGGAGAAGAAAGCTCAAATTCGTTGAATCTGAACGTTGAATGTATATTCAATGGAGTTGAATAACTGCAGATCAATTATCGGTCAAAAACGCTTTGGAAAGACACATTAAATGTCATTTTTATTTTTGTTTTGAAAAACAAATATCATCTTACCTAATTAATATTTTAATATGTTGCTCAATATGTTCTATATAGCATCATATGTGACAGACGTGGTCGCTCGAGGAAAGGTTGTGAAACTACCTTTGACTTGAAATTTTGTTGCTCTTCGTGCCTGAACTTCTTTCTAAAGGAAAGGGTAGCAGTTCCCTACCTCACGTCGAAAAGATTCCAAATTGCTTCATGGTAGGTCATGGAGGTGAACATGCCTTAGATATTTTTGTTTCTTCATCTGTTTGAATCGTATGGATGCCGTTCCGACTGTCATTCAACGAATGGTGAGCAAGCACGGTTCAAGAACAGATAAAAAGTCGAAAAGATGATTGGAAAACAACGATCCAGCAAAAAGTCAACGGAGGCCCTCGCTATCTCCAGGAAGACATGCTTCAGCAGAAGAACAAGGAAAATGTAACGCAACGACGTGGACGCGCTCATGGATTCTGAGAACGAATTGTATACGGTCGTGTTGCGTTCGGAAAACATCGTATTTGGGCGAACGGTGGACGAATGGAAGTCGAGTTCAAATCCACTCGTTTCCCGCCATTTTCTTTTTCAAGTTCAAAACACCTCCTTTGTGTCTCTTTTTCAAATGTAGAAAATGGTGGGAACATAAAGCCATTTGAAAACCTAAACCCCTTGAGAATGTTATCAAAAAATATATATCGGATACTTTCTTTTTTCACTCTACATAAACTATTCGCATCTAAACAAATATCCGTGTTTTTTGACTTCAAACTTCGAGAAGCTTTGAGATCTTTTGACACTGTACTTCGAATCTTTGCCCTACATCAGAGAGATCGTCTGTAACTCTACGGATTCTCCATAGATCAGAAGTATCTTTGAACCACCTTCCTTTTATTGCTTTATTTTTTTATTCAGTTTGATCGAGCTCTTTTGCCTCAGGGATTCATTTGCATGGAAAGAAGTTTTGACGTCATTCCTCTGCATGGCTCATGGAAATGCAGCAAGAAACCACAGCTTAGGGTACTATGTCACTTTAAATGTTAGAAAATACGACAGTAAAATATACACGTTACTGTAAAGTGATATATTTGCGTGATACACGGCTCATGAGCTGCATGCACTCCTTCCGGGGCTTCCACAAAGAAAATAAACTTGTTATTTTGAAGGGTTACTTTACATCATTGGCTTTGACCAACGTCATCTTTAGTAATGTATTTATTCAATTATTCCTCCTTTTATTTTTCTATTTCCTCCTTTCTTGTTTTCTCTGAAGGAGTTCCTTCGGCCGATAGGAGCAACTGCATAAAGGGAGTTTTGGCATCGAGGCACTCCATGACATTTTCAACATGCAAAATACCAATGCTTTGAGAAGAATATTTCGATATCTCGCGCAATGTGTTATTCAAAGAAACATATCCGACAGACGACGTCGCTCGAGCAAAGATTGTTGAATTACCTTTGTCCTTGAGTTGTTCGGCTATTTTTCCAGAACGT
>CAYSVF010000458.1:0-2490 GCA_964434415.1 uncultured Parvibaculum sp. | reverse complement strand
TCCTTGCTTGCCTTTTTCGCTTTGACCTCGCCACCGAACAATCCCTGCCGGTTGTCATAGACGAAAGCGATGAAGCAGAGGGCGGCGAGCGCACCCACCGAGATGCCCGCTCCCCGGTCCTGCAACAGGATCAGTACGGTAAGGGCTGCTCCGCCTATGGCGATCACGCCCGCCGTGAACATTCGCAACATACGCATGGTGCCACCTCCCATTTCGTCCTGCCGCATGGCGTCCGGACGCCCGATTGGGGCATTATAACCTTTCATATGGCGATATAGCGACGAGATTGATAGCGAGCGAGGCGAGATGTTCTACGACGCAGAAAAGAACGAGCATGGGCTGAAACACGACCCGTTCAAGGCGCTGGTGGTGCCGCGGCCGATCGGCTGGATTTCGACGCTGGACAAGGACGGCGTCGCCAATCTTGCGCCCTACAGCTTTTTCAACGGCGTGGCGACGGATCCGCATATCGTGATGTTCGCCAGTGGCCTCCGCAAGGACAGCCAGCGCAATGCGGAGGAGACGGGCGAATTCGTCTGCAATTTTTCCGGCTGGGCGCAGCGCGAGGCGATGAACGCCTCATCCGCCTCGGTGGCGTCGGAGGTCGATGAGTTCGAGATGGCCGGGCTTGAAAAGCTGCCTTCGCAACTGGTGAAGCCGCCTCGCGTGAAAGACGCGCCCGCGCATTTCGAATGCGTCTATCTCGACACGATCCGCCTGAAGGACCGGCATGGGGAAAAGCATCCGTTTTTCGAAGTGGTGCTGGGACAGGTGATCGGCATTCATATCGACGAACGTTTCATTGCCGACGGCATGGTCGATTCAGCCGCCATGAAGCCGCTGTCGCGCCTCGGCTATATGGACTATGCGGTGGTGGAAGAGGTCTTCCGGATGGATCGGCCGAAATAGGTGGGCGCGATGGGGAAGACGATGGAGGTCAAGGGGCTGCTGTTCGACAAGGACGGCACGTTGTTCGATTTTCATCGAAGCTGGATTTCGGTCTTCGGCGCCGCGGCGAGCCGGCTTGCCCATGGCGACAAGGTTCTTGCACGGCATCTGATGGTGGCGGGTGGATATGACGTTCCCTCGGGCCGGATTGCCGCGGGCAGTATTTTCGCCGCGGGCGATACGCGGGATCTCGCCGACGTCTGGCGTCCTCATTTGACCGCCTGGGAGAATGACGATCTCGTTTCCTGGCTCGATGCGTTCTTCGCGGAGATGGGACCGGATGCGTCGGTCCCCGTCACCGATCTCGTTCCCTTTTTTGCGGGGCTGAAGGCGAGGGGACTCGTTCTCGGCGTTGCGACGAATGACAGCTATGCATCCGCCATGGCGGCGGTAGAGCGTTTCGACTTCGGGCGGCATCTTTCCTTTTGCGGCGGATACGACAGCGGACACGGCTCGAAGCCCGGGCCGGGCATGGTGCAGGCCTTTTGCCGGGAAACGGGGTTGGAGGCGTCTTCCGTCGCCGTTATCGGCGACAACACGCATGACCTTGAAATGGCGCGTGCGGCGGGCGTCGGGCTTGCCGTCGGCGTGCTGACGGGCACGAGCGGGCGCGACGATCTGATGCCGTTTGCCGACATGGTGATCGAGAGCATCGCGCTCCTGCCGGAAATACTCGACCGGGGCGCCTAGCGCCGCCAGCTCATCGGCTTCACATCGAAGGCGATGCTGATGCGCTGCATGTCGCTCTTGAAGGGCAGCGTGCGGTGGAAAAGATAGGACGGGAAGAAAAAGGCGCTCCCCTGCTGGGGCTCGAAGGCGACCGTTTCCACGTCGAAAGCGGGCGTGAAATCCGGCGGCGGCGCGCCGAACTCGATCCAGCCTTCCTTCGTTTCCTTGTTGGCGTCGTCGTTTACCACAGAGGGCAGCGCCACGTAATAAACACCGCTCATCCAGCCGCCCGTATGGATATGCGCATGCTGGTGGCCGCCCTCCGAAAGCAGGGTGCCCCACATGTCGATCTGATAGCTCTCCGGCACCTGCCCGAAAAAGGGATGACCGGTTTCGCGCTTGATGGCGCTGAAATGCGCGTCGATCGCCTTGCGCAGCATTTTCTCGAAAGCGATGAAGGGCTCGCGGGGGCTATCGAGCAGGAGGCCGGTCTGGCCGCCGCCTCGCGTGGCCTTGCCCGCCGGTTCCCAGACGGTGGAGTCGTCTTCGCGCAGGGCTTCGGCCAGCGCGGCGTTGAACGCGTCCATGGAGGCATAGCCCGCCGGTATCTCCAGGGCGGCGCGGGTCACGATGCGGCCGATTTCCGCGCGGTAGCCCGCAGGAAGTTGCCCCATCTCCTGTGCGCGGACGAATGGCAGCCATGCGGCGGCGCGGCGCTCCGGCCCATAGTTTCCCAGGACTTCCTCGAAGATGTCGGCGGCCTCTTTCCAGTGGCCGAGTTTCATCAGCGCCATGCCACGGCTGACATAGGGCAGTACGTCCTTCGGACTCAGCTCGTGACACCGCTTATAGGCTTCCGCCGCGGCTTCGTAG
>CAYSVF010000457.1:0-2495 GCA_964434415.1 uncultured Parvibaculum sp. | reverse complement strand
AAGGCGGAGCGGAACATGCGCGCCATCAGTTCGGATGTCGCCGGGGTAAACTCCGACGGCTTGATCATCGCGCGGTTACCGGCGGCGAAGACGCCTGCCAGCGGCGTGAAGGTAAGGTTCACCGGGAAGTTCCAGGGCGAGATGATGCCCACCGTGCCCAGCGGCTGATATTCGACCCGGGCCTTGGCGCCGAGCAGGCCGAGCGGGAACTGAACTTTCCGCTTTTCCGGCTTCATCCACTGCTTCAAATGCTTCTTGGCATGTTTCAGCGGATTGATGGAGCCCATCACATCGGCCATGAGCGACTGGTCATGGCTGCGATGACCGAAATCGGAGGCCATGGCCTCCACGATTTCCTTCTGATTGTCGACCACCAGCGCGATCGCCCGGTCGAGCCATTCGATGCGCCGCTCGGCGCTGATCGGCCCGTCGGCGATATGCGCCGCCTTCTGCTTGTCGAGAATCGCGCGGATCGACTGCGAAATGGCTTCTATATCGGCTTCCTGAGAATTCTGCTCCGCAACGCTCATTGGCGTCCTCCTGTCCCCGCCGCGTGGTCTCGCGGCACGTTTGAAATGCTTCCCGATTGTCCGGCGCTGCATGCCGGCTCGTTTACCGGGATAATACATAATTCACGGGCCATTGAGAGCCCCTCGCATTTTCCAGCGTGCGAATGGATTTTAAAATCGTTCAACAAGAAAAAACCGCAATTTTCCACGTGATTTACCAGGCTGTAACCGTATCGACCTAGGCTTCTTCTCACGGGAAGCGACCGCAGGGTACGGTCAGCCGATGGGGCATTCGATGACATCCGAGAAGATCCTTTCTGCCAGCGAGTGCAGCGCGCGGGCTATTGAACTCATGGCGGAGCACGGCGTTGCGCCTGTGCCTGAAAACTATGCGCTCTGGTATCGTTATGCCTCGGGGCAGACCCCCGATCTCAATCAGGCGCTGGACGAGCGCGTATCGGACGGCTTGCCGATCGATCCCGCCGCTGTCGACGAGCTTCGCGAACGCTATCTGAGCGACGCCAAACTCACCGCCGTCACGCTCGATACCGGCGAGAAGCTGAATTCCGAACTGAACCAGATCATCGAGATCATCGAATCCTCAACCGGCAACTCCACCGCTTTCGGCCATTCGGTGCGCGAGGCCAGCGCCGGGCTGTCCGCCAAGTCCACCCCGACCGATGTGCGCAATGCCGTCAAATCGATCCTCGAAGCCAGCCGGAATATGGAGGCCCGCAGCCAGGAACTCGAGGAGCGGCTGAAGGCGACCAGCTCGGAAGTGACCGAGCTTCAGCAGACGCTGGAAGCGGCCCGCAGCGAGGCCCGTACCGATGCGCTGACAGGCGTGGCCAACCGCAAGGCGTTCGACGAAACGCTGGCGCGCGAAATCTCCCAGGCGCGGGAGAACGGCCAGCCGCTTTGCCTGCTGATCGGCGATATCGACCATTTCAAGAAGTTCAACGACACGTTCGGCCATCGCACGGGCGACCAGGTGTTGCGCCTTGTCGCAAGCTGCCTCAACAACGGGACGCGCCAGAGCGATACGGTGGCCCGGTATGGCGGCGAAGAGTTCGGCGTCGTCCTGCCCTCCACGACCACCGAAGAGGCCGAGCAGATCGCCAACAAGATCCGCGAGGCGGTCCAGTCGCGCGAACTCGTCAAACGCTCGACGGGCGAGTCTCTTGGCCGGGTAACGATGTCACTGGGCGTGGGCAGTTTCCGGCCCTCCGACGAATCCGCCAGCCTGATCGAGCGCGCCGACGCCTGCCTTTATGAGGCAAAGCGAAACGGCCGCAATCAGGTCCGAAGCGAGTTGAGTGCCCCCGCAAGCGCGCCCGCCAGCACACCTGCCAGCGCCCCGTCCGCCGCTCGGGCCGTGGCCGGCTGATCCTGCCCTTCCGATTTTACGCAACGTCTCTCTGAGGCCGTTTTGCCTTCGGCAAAGCGGCCTTTCGCCCTTGCGCGCAGGCGACTATCCTCCCCCGCAAACAAAGCCTTCAGGGAGGGAATGCCCCATGAAAACCGACGGGGAAACGATCAAGCTCGAAATCGCGGATGGCATCGCCCTCCTGACGCTGAACCGGCCAGATGTGCTGAACAGCATCAACATGAAGCTGATCGAGGAAGTGCGCGAAGCGGTCGCCAAGGTGGCCGCCACGCCGGATGCCCGTGTGCTCGTTCTCACAGGCGCGGGCCGGGCCTTCTGCGCCGGCGCCGACCTTGCCGCCCAGGGACAGCGCGAGGAAGGCATGAGCATCGGCCAGGGCGTTGCCCATGGCATGACGGTCGGCTTCAACCCGATGGTGCGAGAACTGGCAGAACTCCAAAAGCCGAAGATCGCGGCCGTGAACGGCACGACGGCAGGCGGCGGTGTCGGCCTCGCGCTTTGCGCCGACATCGTGATCGCGGCGAAGTCGGCCTCCTTCATTCAGGTTTTCGGGCCGAAGCTCGGTCTCATTCCGGATATGGGCTGCACATGGTTCATGC
>CAYSVF010000456.1:0-2504 GCA_964434415.1 uncultured Parvibaculum sp. | reverse complement strand
GCAACGTACAGTTCAGCGGCGAAGTGCTGGTCGGGAAAGCCTTCGCCGCTGAACTGTACGTTGCGGCCGGTAAATCTCGCCGGTCCGCCGGTATCGAAGTTCAGAACCGTGCGCATTCCCGCCATGGCATAGATCTGGCTCGCCAGCCCGGGCACGAAGAAGGCGTTCATCACCGTATCGGAAGTCAGCTTCATGCTGACGGCTCTGTTCGCCGGCAGAACGAGTTCGTTGACGGTGGCGACATTCTTTTCCGGGTAGATGAAGAGCCATTTCCAGTCGAGTGCGATGGCCTGCACCACGAGTGGATCTTTGTCTGCTGCATGCGGACGGTATGGATCGAGACGGTGGGAATAGACCCAGACCAGCGTACCGATGGCGGCGACGATGATGGCGGGAACGAGCCAGATCGCGATTTCGGCGCGCGGCGAATAGGACCAATGCGGGCGGTAGCGCGATTGCCTGTTGGAGGCGCGGTAGCGGATGGGAAACCAGATGGCCATCACGAATACGGGGATGACGACGACCAGCATCAGCCCGATGGCGGCCAGCATCAGGTCCCGTTCGGTCAGCGCCACGGGCCCGTTCGGGAAGAGGGTGGGATAATCCGCGCGGTCGCAGCCGGTGAGAAAAAGCGCGGCAAGCGGCGCCAAAAACCGCGCCGGTCTCGTCTTTTGCGCACGGCTCGAGCGGGGCATTGTCCGGAGGGATTGCAGCTTGAACATCAGATCGCGATTATCCTGCTTCCGATTTCAGCCCCTCTTCAAGCGTGGCACGTCAGGCAGCCGAGGTCCAATTTCAGCTTCGTAACGTGGTATGAGTCAGAAATAGCGTGCCAGGCGGATCTGCAGGAAATCGTCGTCCTTGAGCGTGTAGTAGGGGTCGCTTGCAGGCTGCCCGGCGAAAAGGCGCGCTTCCACGCTGAGCCGGTAGTTCTGGCCGAGGCGCTTTTCGAATTCCGCCGAAAAGAAGGTCGCCTGCGTGTCCATATCGACCACGGCGCCGGTCAGCAGGCTGGTGTCGGCCATGTCATTGGCGGTCCATCGCACACCGGCGAAGACGTCGTTGGCGAAGGGGTTTTGCGGATTGGCGCCGCGTTCGTCCCAGATATATTCCGCGACGATGCCGAGGTCGGAGGGCGTGTCGAATATGCCGTAAAGCGTGTATTCGATACCGCCGGTGCCCTGCAGGTAGCGGTCGTTCAGCTCCTTGCGCCACAGCCCCTCGAATTTATAGAGCCATGCGCCCTTGGTGGCCTGAATGTCGGTCGAGAGCTGATCGATCTGAACGTAATAGGGAATGAGCACGGGCGATCCGCCGCTGCTCAGTCCAGGTATCAGGATCGGGTTGCGGCCCGTTCCCCGGAAATAACCGAGACCCACGTCCCAGATATCGAATGTGTTGGAATAGCGCGCCGCGAAATCGACATGGCGCTGTTTCTGGCCGCTTTCGAATTTCGTCTGGCTTGTGTCGACCGGATAATCCGTCGCGGGCCGTCCGTTGGCGCCGGGAAAAAGGCGCTCGCGGAACCAGGGGAGCACGTAAAGGTCGACGGTACCCCATTGCTGATAGGTGGACAGGGAGACGAGGGGCTGTCCGAGCTTTTCGCGCCCGCGCGCATCTTCCACCACATCGGTCTGGTTGATGATGTCGACCAGGTGAGCCGCTTCGGTGACGCCCCAGAAGACCTTGTCGACGCCGGCGCGGAATTCCCAGGCGCCGTCGATATAGGCGTATTTGAAAGCGCGCAGATCGACATGAGTTCGTTTGTTGTCATGCATGTCGAGGCGCATGAACGGGGTGGCCACGAATGACTGGTCGCCGTCGTCCCAGAAATATTTCGCGCTGACTTCGCCGGCGACCGACAAGTTGGCGCGGGGCTGCTCGGGTTTCGACGCCTTTTGCAGGAAGAGCTGCAGTTCCGGCTCGACATAGCCGGTGAACTCGAACTCCCCGGCATGTGCCGGTCCGGCCGCGCATGCGAGCGCGATCGACGCCCATCCCACCCAGCTCTTTTTCATCTCAATCCCCCGCCTTGGATGATGCAGGCGGCCCGGCGATATGCTGGATCGCCGGGCCGCTCTTTTGCTTGTTTACCGGGCGCGCTTCAGCGCCGCGGTGGAGAAGTCCGCCTCTGTCAGCCCTTCATGGAACTTGTAGTTCTTCCAGGTGAGGCGTGTGGCCTTCTTGTTGTTGTGGTTGACCATGTAGAGGTCGTGCGCGCGCCAGAACTTGTCTTCGTAAAGACGATACTCGGAGAAGGTCAGTGTCTTCAGCAGCGCGTCCTTGCGGTCGTAATAGTCGATCTTGCGCGGCTGATAGTCGGTCGTGTCGGTCCAGACGACCTGGCGCGTATAGCCGGAATGCTCATAGAGGGGTTTGCGTTCCACGACATGGCAGGTGAGGTCGCCGCAGGGCTCGTCGCGCAGCCATTTATAAGAATATTTGCCGACTTCGGTGGAGGAGAAATCCTCGAAGGCGAATTCGGAGCCGACAAAGGGACCCGA
>CAYSVF010000455.1:0-2515 GCA_964434415.1 uncultured Parvibaculum sp. | reverse complement strand
GAGGGGGCGATCTATCTGATGGGCTTCGAGGACGGATTGCGCGCCTGGCGGCGGCATTTGAAGCCCGCCGGCGCGTGCGTCGTCTCCGAACTCACCTGGCTGACCGATACGCCCTCGCCGGAAGCCTGGGACTATTGGCGCGAAATGTATTCCGGCATGGGCGCGGTGGAGACGAACACCGAAGCCGCGAAACGCGCGGGCTATCGCGTCGTCGCGACCACCGTGCTGCCGAGAGAAGATTGGTTCACGGACTATTACGCGCCGATGAAGGAAGAAATCCGAAAAAGCTGGGGCGCGTATGAAGGCGCGGAAGAGGCGAAAGCCGTCTTCAACGAGATGTATCGCGAGATCGACATCGCCGAGCGCTTCCTCGGCGAGTTCTCCTACGTCTTCTATGTGATGACGCGGGCGGAATAGGCGCTAAGACTTCGCCAGCAAATCCCTGATTTCTTCCAGCAGCACTTCCTGGCGCGGCGGGGCGACGGGCGAGGCTTCCTTCGGGTCTTCCATGCGCCGCTTCAGCGCGTTCATCTGGCGGATGATGAGGAAGAGCGCGAAGGCGACGATCGCGAACTGGAACACCGCATTGATGAAGACGCCGTAGGAGATGACGGGAATGCCCGCCTTCTGCGCCTCGGCCAAAGTCGCGGGGACGGGACCCGATGTCAGCGCGATGAAATAGTCGGAAAAATCCGCGCCGCCAAAGAGAAGGCCGAGGGGCGGCATGATGATATCGCTGACCAGCGATTTGACGATGGTGGTAAAGGCGGCGCCGATAATGATACCGACGGCCATGTCGACCACATTGCCCTTGAGGGCAAATTCCTTGAACTCCTTGAGCATCGATCCCTCCTGTCTTTTGCGTCGAATCGCGTTCGGCGAAGACCCCTGTGAAGGATGCTGCGCGCAAAGGGGAGGGAACACAATGGAGGAGTGGGTGAGCGAATGTGACGCTTACCGTCCCAGATGCTCGGTCAGCCGCGGCATGATTTCCACGAAATTGCACGGCCGGTAGCGGTAGTCGAGCTGGTATTGCAAAATCTCGTCCCAGCCGTCCTTGCAGGCGCCGGGCGAGCCAGGCAGCGCGAAGAGATAGGTGCCGTGGGCGACGCCCGCCGTGGCGCGGGACTGGATGGTGGAGGTGCCGATCTTGTCGAACGAAATGCGGTGGAAGAGCGCCGCGAAGCCCTCGATCTCCTTGTCATAGACGGAGAAGAAGGCTTCCGGCGTCACGTCGCGGCCCGTCAGCCCCGTTCCGCCGGTGGAGATCACCGCATCGATCTCCTTGTCCGCGATCCAGCGCAGGAGCTGCGCGCGGATGCGCGTGACTTCGTCACTGACGATGGTGCGGTCGGCGAGATTGTGTCCGGCCGCCTCGATGCGCTCCGCCAGCACGTCGCCCGATTTGTCGGTCTCGGGTTTGCGCGTGTCGGAGACCGTCATCACGGCGATGTTGAGCGGAATGAAGTCGCGCGTTTCGTCGATACCGGGCATGGGGGGACCCTTTCGCTGGGGGGTGTGACCGAGGAGCGTGCAGCGGGAGGTCCCGCCGCCATCCGTCCGAAAAGACGTGCCGGCCTCCGGTCGAGAACCAGAGGCCGTGATGCCGTTCCCTTTCAGGGAAACCGGTGTGCCGGAAGCCGGAGCGGTATCAGGAGGACGGAGACCCGTCCACGCCCTTATACACCGGCCAGGTGCCCGATGCACTCTCGTCGAGCGAGCGGACGGGCTGCCCGAGGCGGGAGCGATAGAGCCAAAAATTGGAAATCACGCGCTCGATATAACCGCGCGTTTCCGGCGCGGGGATCGATTCGATGAAGAGGAACGGATCGTCCTTGAAATCGATGTTCTGGAGCCAGCGCATCAGATTGCCCGGGCCGCCATTATAGGCGGTGGTGAGCATGAAGAGATTGCCCTGCGGCTGGCTGTAGCTCATCAGCTCGTTCAGATAGTCCTGGCCGAGCCCGACATTGAAATTCGGATCGAGCAGCTTGTCCCGGTTGCGGCCCGCGAGGCTGCGATCCTTGGTGATATAGCTCGCCGTGGCGGGCATGATCTGCATCAGGCCGCGCGCGCCCGCATAGGATTTCGCATCGGGCTTGAACTTACTTTCCTGCCGCATGAAGGCGAAGATGAGGGCGCGGTCCATCGTGTAACCGGCCTTGGGCTTGTAGTCGGGAATGGGAAAGAGCCCCGCATTCATCCGCACGCGGCCATCGACCATGCGATGCGGCACATGCGCCGCGCTTGCCACCTGAAGCGCCACGGCGGGTAGCGCGAAGGTCTGCGCCAGCGCGATCAGCGGCTGGTCGAGCGAGGGATCGAGTTCGCCATGCGCGCGCAGGAGTTCCTGCTCGGCGAGATCCTTGCGGCCGATCTGCACCAGCGCCACGGCGCGCGCCACCGCCTTGTCGGCGATAAGGGCGCGGAAGGATTTCTGGTTGAGTTCGGGCTGCACCCAGTCGATATCGATCTTGCGGCCGAGCTGGCGCGTGGCGAGAAGGCCGTAAAAGGT
>CAYSVF010000454.1:0-2515 GCA_964434415.1 uncultured Parvibaculum sp. | reverse complement strand
GCGCTGGGCCAGGTCGCGCATATCGACCTCGAAACGGAAGTGCGGACCGATACGCTGCGGGACGCCGCCAATGCGCATATGCGCGGCCGTCCGGTTGCCATCGTCGAATGCGAACAGGTGCCCGACGAGTTCGAGGCGCGTTTTGGCGCGATCAAGCGGCACTATCTCTACCGCATCATCAACCGCCGCGCGCCGCTGACACTCGATGCCAAGCAGGCATGGCTCGTCCACCGCGCGCTCGATGCCGATGCTATGCATGAGGCCGCGCAGGCGCTGATCGGCAAGCACGACTTCACCACCTTCCGTTCCATGCAGTGCCAGGCGAAATCCCCGGTAAAGACCATGGACCGCATTACCGTGTCGCGCTACGCGGAAGAAATCGAGATTACCTGTGAGGCACGATCCTTCCTGCACAATCAGGTCCGTTCGATTGTCGGCACGTTGAAGCTGGTCGGTGAGGGAAAATGGACGCGACGTGACGTGGAAAAGGCGTTGAGCGCGAAAGACCGCGCCGCCTGCGGACCGGTCGCCCCGCCCGACGGGCTTTACCTCGTGCGCGTGGACTATCCGGACTGAGCGCCAGGCCCCGGGGGCGGCGCCGTGCTATGCCGCGCTTGCCGTCACGCCGGGCATGAGAAGCCAGCCGACCACCTGGCTGACGGTGATGTTCAGCACGAAATCGAACAGGATGAGCGCAAGAGCGATCGGGGGCTCCGCGCCGAAAACCGTGCGTGCAATCTGCCAGCGATACCAGCCAAGCAGCGTCCATGCCGGCATCGTCAGCATCGTTGCCACCGCCCCGGAAATCGCGCCGAGGGAAAAGAGGGCGAAAGGAATGGCCATCGCCAGCGCCGTGAAGAGCGTTCCCCAATTATAGGTGACGATATAAGCGCCGAACGAGTTGACCAGTCCGAGCCGCTGCGAGGTCGGGATCATGGCGAAAAGATAGAGCGCCCAATGCAGCAGGGCCCCGACGATATAGGCACCGGTAAAGGTGCCGAGTTCCGCATTGGTCTCGACACCGAACTCTGTGGCCATGCGCCAAAGCGCCGTCGCAGTAAGGAAATAGACCGGAATGGCGAGAAGCATGGCGAAGAAGGAATTCACCACACCATAGCCGTCGATGCGGAAACAGTCCCTCGCGCTGTCTTCGCGGAGCGTGAGACGCCACGTGCCGACCAACGCATTCCTGATTTCTTCCGCGCCGGGCATCGGAAAACCCCTCAGTCCGGCTGGACGGCAAAATAGCCGCGCAGAATGGTTTCATAGACATCTGCGAGCCGCGAGATGTCGTCCACCAGCGCGTTCTCGTCCGCCTTGTGCATGGTCGCATTGGGCAGGCCGAATTCCACGACCGGCGCATAGGCGCGGATGAAACGCGCATCCGACGTACCGCCGCTCGTTGAAAGCTCCGGTGTTTCGCCGGTCGCCTTCGCCACGGCGTCTGCAACGAGAGAAGAGAAAGCCCCCGGCTCCGTGAGGAAGGCCTCGCCGGAAATCTTCGTCTCGAATTCGTAGGTTCCGCCCGTTTCCGCCGTCACCGCGTCGAACACGCTGCGCATCCATTCATCGAGCGAGGCGCCGCTATGCTCGTCGTTGAAGCGGATATTGATCTGCGCCCGCGCGCTGCCGGGGATAAGATTCGTGGTCGGATTGCCGACATCGACCGAAGTGATTTCAAGGTTCGAGGGCTGGAAGTGGTCGTTGCCCTCATCCAGAACGCGCGCATCGAGGCGGCGCAGCATTTCCAGCAGGCGCGGCACCGGATTGTCGGCGAGATGCGGATAGGCGACATGGCCCTGCACCCCGCGCACGGTGAGCCAGCCATTGATGCTGCCCCGGCGGCCGACCTTGATCATGTCGCCAAGCGCCGTCACGCATGTCGGCTCTCCGACCACGCAATGGGACAGCGTTTCGCCCCGCGCGTCGAGCGCCTTCAGCATCTTAACCGTGCCGTTGACGCTCGGCCCTTCCTCGTCGCCCGTGATGAGCAGGCTCACCGAGCCCTTGATGTCCTCAGGCGAAAGGCGCGAGACGGCGGCGATGAAGCAGGCAATGGCGCCCTTCATATCGGCGGCGCCCCGGCCGAAGAGGCGGCCGGCCTTGATTTCGGCGGCAAAGGGATCGACCGACCAGGCAGACGCCTCGCCCACCGGCACGACGTCGGTATGGCCGGCAAAGCAGAAATTGGGTCCGTCCGAGCCAAGCCTTGCATAGAGGTTGTCCACGTCCGGCGTGCCCGTTTCGGAAAACGGCATGCGTTCGCAGGAAAAACCGAGCGGCGCCAGATAGCGCTCCAGCACGCCGAGCGCGCCCTTGTCCTCAGGCGTAACGCTGGGACAGCGGATCAGCTCGGCGGCGATTTCGACCGGATCGTAGGGGGCGGCGGGCTTTGTCATAGCCAAATGCTCTACCCGCTGCGTGAGGTCCGGTCAAATGGGCTATCAGGTGCGCAGGAGCTCGTTGATGGAGGTCTTGGAGCGGGTCTGGGCATCCACCGTCTTCACGATGACGG
>CAYSVF010000453.1:0-2527 GCA_964434415.1 uncultured Parvibaculum sp. | reverse complement strand
CGCTGGCTGCCCTCGCGCGTTGCTTGGATGCCAGCGGCATCCGCCCCTGCGCGCATTGCACGGTCGAGCGCACAAGCTGCATCTCGAACTTGGCTCGACGCAGGAATTCGCCGAAATGCTTTTCTTCCTGCACCTTCTTCACAAGCCGGAGAATTTCTTCGCAATCCGCGGTCTGGCGGTCGAGCAGTTCGTCCAAAGCCGATTGCGGAAAAACATCGTTGGGCGGTCCGCTTCGGCAAATACGCCAGATGACATCCACGCTGGCGTAATCGTAAAGCAGGATGAGTGCCCGCATGTCGTCAGGCAGCGCCGCATATTGGCGCGCCACATCGCGCGGCGACCATTCCGTATAGTGATCGACGAAACGCACGACATCGACCGGCGCTTGCGGCGCGGGACGGTAATCGGGCGATGACGCTTTGCGGGCGTCTTCGTTGAGGAAGGAGTATTCCCGCGCCGACGCCATATCGGGCAGGCCCTTCGCATTGGACGGAATGAAAAGGAATTGAACGCCGAGGGGCCGCTTCTCCAGATGAAAGAAGGCGGCGGAGGCCTTCCCGCCGATAATCAGAGAGCCTTCCGCGCCTTTCGCCGAGCGCTCGCCCGACAGGCGGTATTCGAGCCCCTCGCGCGGCCGGAACGCACCTTCGATGCGCTCTCCCGTTTCATTGAGCACGAGCGACATGCCCGCCCCGGCGCCGATCCCCTGATAGCTTCCTGACAATCCGGCGGCGCTGAGCGGTAAGGCGGATGCCGCCAGCAGAACAACCGCCAGCAGCACCCATTGCAGAAACGGCGGGACGCGACCGTGCGAAAACCACTCTCCAGCCTGATCCGCCCCGCCCCTCATCCGCTCTCCTTCGGCTTACTTGCCCTTGAACTCGGGCTTGCGCTTTTCGATGAAGGCCGTCATGCCCTCGCGCAGATCTTCCGTCTTCATCAGCGGCAGAAGCTGGAGATAGACGTGATGGACATGCTCCGGGAACGGCTCGTTCAGCCCCATCCGCATCATGCGTTTCGACGCCTGCACGGCGAGCGGCGCATTGGCTGCGATCTCGGCAGCCAGTTCCATGGCACGCTCCATCAGCTTCTCATTGTCGACGACCTCCGAAGCAAGTCCCCATTCGACGGACTCTTCGGCATTCAGCGTACGCCCCGTGAAGATAAGTTCCGCCGCCTTGGACCAGCCCAGCAGCCGCGGCAGAATCCAGGTGCCGCCCGATTCCGGCACCAGTCCGCGCTTGGTAAAGGCCGCGGCAAGCTTCGCCGACTTCGCCATGATACGGATATCGCAGCCCATCGCCGTATCCATGCCATAACCTGCCGCGCCGCCGTTCAGCGCGCAGATGGTCGGCTTCTCCATCGCCTGAAGCACGGTTGGCGGCGTGTATTTCAGATCGAGCGAGGTCGGCTGCGATGCGCCGGTCAGAATACCGCCGCCCTGCCCCGGCCTCAGGTCGAGCCCGGCGCAAAAGGCGCGCCCCGCCCCCGTCAGCACGACCACGCGCACATCCGGATCGCCATCCACTTCCAGCAGACAATCCGTAAGCTGATTGAGCATGGACGCGGAAATCGTGTTCATCCGCTCCGGCGCGTTGAGCGTGATGGTCGCGATATGATCCGCAACCTCGTAAAGCACCTCCTGTGGTGCCGCGGTGCTGTCCTCGGCAACGCTCATGGTCTCAACTCCCTGATCTGTTGTTTCAAAGTCGTTTCATTGATGACGGTCGGGACAGTTTATCAGCCGATAGCGTCCCGTCTAACGCCGATACCTCACTCGCAGGCCGGACCGTCAAGCGCCGGGTAGAGCACCCGGTCGCCCGCCGAAATGTCTCGCGCGGCCAGTTCTCCCGCGCCGACCTCCAGCACGGCGAAGACATCCCTGTCCGGGCCGATCCCCTCGAGCGAATAGGGTTCGGTCCGGGCCGCGATATCCAGAATATCGCCATTGCGGTCCAGAAACGCGATGTCGAGGGAAACCGGCGTATCTTTCATCCAGAAGCTGACCCGCCGGCAACCCTCATAGATAAAGAGCATTCCCTGCCCCCGCGGCAGCGCCTCGCGCCCCTGAAGCCCGCGCAGCCTTTCGGCATTGTCGTCGGCGATTTCGACCTGGAAATCATGCCTGCCGCCCTGCCCGGCGATGACGAGCGGGTGAAGCCCCTCCGCACCTGCCCGGACATCCGCCGCCATCGCGCAAGGCGACAGCGAAACCGAAAGCAGTGCGGCGAGAAGGACGAGCCGGCGCATCAGCCGATTTTCTTCAGGCCGCCCGCATAGCGCTTCCAGTTCTGCACATAGTGCTCGGCGGAGAGGCGCAGCGCTTCATACTGTTCTTTCTCCAGCGTCCTGACCACCTTGCCCGGCGCGCCCAGTACCATGGAATAGTCAGGGATTTCCTTGTTCTCCGCGATCAGCGTATTGGCGCCGATCAGGCAGCCTTTCCCGATCTTCGTATTGTTGAGAATGATGCTGCCGATCCCCACCAGACTTCCCTCGCCGATCGTGCAGCCATGCAGCATCACCA
>CAYSVF010000452.1:0-2536 GCA_964434415.1 uncultured Parvibaculum sp. | reverse complement strand
GTCCAGGCCAAGGGGACAACATTTTTCGTGACCGGCAGTCGTTGGACAGGCGGAGACAAGTTCAATTTATCCGCTGTTTTCAGAGCTCTTTTTCTGAATCAGTATTGAAACCGGGGAAAAAGACAATGAATTCAAGGCTGTTCAAGTGTGACTGGTATCTCTGACGCGATGCCGGCGTATCACCAAGGGCAAGTGATGAACGGGTGATGGGGGAGGAGAGGGCCACGCAGCCGGTAGTTGCGGCGTTTCCTTCTGCGTTCGCGTATCATCAGTGCGTATCGCTTGCTTCCTAAGCGCCGTCGCTCATTCCCTGGAAGAGGGGCCTGAATGCTCTATTTGGTGCCGACCCCGTTGAACTTGCTGGTGCTCATAGCTCCGTTCTCCATCATTCGTACGGTAGGGTATTTGTATTGGAAACGAAGCGATGCGAACCGAAATTCGGTAAAAAGTTTCCATACATTCGATAGAGTGAAGCCAGAAAAGTATTGGGTTCCGTGGAGTGTAATTCTGCTAATTCAGTTGGCTTGGGCGATTGTGGTTCTTCTGCCGGTTCAATATCTGGTTCGATAACAAGATGACGATACCCTCGTCGAATGTGCCGACCTCCAGCGCGGGGGATTGAAGTCGCGTTTGCCATGCTGTCCAAGCGTAATCGTATCTCTGGGCAGCCGTTTCACCACTGCGAATAGCCCGGTGTGCTGCCGAACGACCATGGAGCCTCCTCGCTATCGAGGGTCATGCATGTTGAAGGCGCTTTGCAGGATCTCGATCATGTGGTTGCGGATCCATTCATGGCCCTGATCCTGGTCGTTCTCGGCGGTCCAGGCCACATGGCCCGCAAGAACGGGCAGGTCGAACGGCGCGTCGAGCATGACCAGGCTGCCATCGACATTGTAGCGCTCCGCAAGATAGCGGCCGACACAGGCGGAGAGGTCGGTGATGGCGACGAGCGGATAGAGTGTCTGCACGTCCGCGACCGCCATGGTGACATTGCGGTCCACGCCATGCGCCTGAAAGAAATCGTCGATGAAGCTGCGCATGCGAGGCACATGCGAGGTCACGACGAAGTTCATCTCCTTCAGTGTTTTGATCGTCAGCTTGTTCATCCTCGCGATCGGATTGTTTCGTGAGACGATGATTGTAAACGGGTCTTCCAGCACCTTCTGTGAGATGAGGTCGTCGGTGAGCTGGAAGTCCCCGATCAGGCCAATATCGAAAGCCCCTTGCTTCAGCATGTTCGCAAGATCGACCCCGGTCTGGGTGATGAATTGAAGTTTCACATTCGGAGCTTCCTGACGGACGATCTGCGCCATGGTCGGCACGAGCGTCGAGTTGATGATGTCGTTGACGCCGATACGGAAGGTCCGGTCCGAAGTCCTTGGATCGAAGCTGCGAACCGAGGAAAGCCCGCGCTGGAGCGTGTCGAGCGCGTATCCGACAGGAACCGATAACGTGACCGCCGTCCGGGTGGGGATGACCCCCTTGCCGGATCGATAGAAGAGCGGGTCGCCGGTGTAGGCGCGCAGGCGTTTAAGGGCGTTGCTGACGGCGGGCTGCGAGAGTCCCAGCTTTTGCGCAGCGCCGCTGATGCTCTTCTCGGCATAGATCGCGTTGAATACGCGCAGCAGATTCAGATCGAGATCCTGGATATTCATCGGACCGGCTCCTTGATGCGCATGGGAAGCGCAGGCATATCACGCTGACAAATACAATGTATTCAGATAATAAATAATACACGCGAAGATGGATAGTATTTATTCAAGCCGTTTATAAATTCAATAATAATAACCACTTATTAAGAAAAAAGTTGATTTCCGTCGGACTTTATTACTTTGGTACCTTCGAAAAGTTTCGGGCGTGTCGGGGGTTTCGAGATGGGCAGTATTAAGCCAGGGCGCAAACATGCAAATTGCGGCTATCGGGAAGTTCTGAGTTTTCTGGTCTTCATGGCGGGCGCGGCTTTTGCGTCACCGGCCGCAAGCCAGACAATCGATCAGGCGATGACTCGGGCCACTCAGAGGGATCCGGCGGTCAAGGCCGGACAATTCGAGGCCCGCGCGGCGGAGGCGGAAGTCGGCGCGGCCTTTTCCGGCTATTTCCCGGAACTTTCCGTCGATGGCTCTCTCCGAAGGGATACGACGCAGCGTGTGGGCGTTGAGAAGACGCTGACGCGGCGCGATTACTCGGTGACGATGACGCAGCCGATTTTCGACGGGCTGGTAACACCGGCGCGTGTCGCCGAAGCGCGATCCAATGCCAAGGCGGCCAATCTCGACGCGCAAGCCAAAGCCAACGACATCTCTCTCCAGGCGGCAAAAGCCTATCTGTCCGTTTTGCAGCAGACCGAACGGCTGAACCTGCTCAAGGCGCATGAAGAAAAAACGCTGTCCATCGCCCGGCGCATCGACCGCCGCGCGAAAGTGGATTCCGGGCTCAGGTCCCTGACCGTGATCGGCCGCAGCGAAATAGAGCAGGCGCATTACCTCGTCCTCGAAGCGGAACGCAATGTGTCGCTGGCGCGGGCGCAATATCGCGA
>CAYSVF010000451.1:0-2537 GCA_964434415.1 uncultured Parvibaculum sp. | reverse complement strand
CGCCGGGGCAGTTCATGACCCTGATCGAGCTCTGGCGCGAGGACGGGCTCACCCGCGACTATTTCCGGGTCGAGGACGCCGACGGCAACCGGTTCTGGCTCTACCGCGAGGGACTCTACGGCCGCGAGACGCCGGCCCCGCGCTGGTTCCTGCACGGGGTGTTCGCATGAGCGGGTTTGCGGAGCTGGCCGTTACCAGCAATTTCAGTTTCCTGCGCGGGGGCTCGCATGCGGATGAACTTGTGTTGCAGGCCAAGGCGCTGGGGCTTTCCGCGATCGGGGTGGCCGACCGGAACACGCTGGCGGGCGTGGTGCGCGCGCATGCCTCGGCGAAGGCGCATGGGATGCGGCTCCTCGTCGGGGCGAGGCTCATGCTGACGGACGGGTTCGAGGCGATTGCCTATCCGCAGGACCGGGCGGCCTATGCGCGGCTGACGACGCTGCTGACGCTGGGCAATCGCCGTGCGCCCAAGGGGGAATGCCATCTCGTGATGGACGATGTGCTGGCGCATGGCGAGGGGTTCTGTTTCATCGCCATGCCGCCGGCGAAACCGGGCGCGGCGTTCCGGGACAATCTGCGTGTGCTGTCCGAAGCGTTTCCGGGGTCGGTCTGGCTGGCGGTTTCACCTGCTTATGCGGGAGACGACGGGCGGCGGCAGGCACGGCTTGCGGCGCTGGCGCGGGAAGCGGGCGTGCCGCCGATGGCGACGAACGATGTGCTTTATCATGTGCCGGCGCGAAAGCCCCTGCAGGATGTGCTCACCTGCATTCGCGAGCATGTGACGCTGGAGGAGGCGGGCTATCTGCTGGAGGCGAATGCCGAGCGGCACCTGAAACCGGCGGACGAGATGCACCGGCTGCTCGGCCATCTGCCGGGGGCGGTGGAGGCGCCGGATGAGATCGTGGCGCGGTGCGGCTTTTCGCTCGACGAGCTGGCCTATGAATATCCCGACGACACCTTCTCTGCGACGGAGACGCCGCAGGAATTGCTGGAACGGCTGACATGGGAGGGCCTTGAGAGGCGCTATCCGCAAGGCTGCGAGGAAAAGCTCAGACGGACATTGCGCCATGAGCTTCAGCTCATCGGGGAGATGCGCTATGCGCCCTATTTCCTCACCGTCTACGACATCGTTCGTTATGCGTGCGAGCAGGGCATTCTCTGTCAGGGGCGGGGATCGGCCGCCAACTCCGCCGTCTGCTATTGCCTCGGTATCACCTCGGTGGATCCGACGCAGATCGATCTTCTGTTCGAGCGCTTCATTTCCCTGGAACGCAAGGAGCCGCCCGATATCGATGTCGATTTCGAGCATGAGCGCCGCGAAGAGGTGATCCAGTACATCTATGAAAAATACGGCCGCCATCGCGCCGGGCTGGCGGCGACCGTCATCAGCTATCGTTCGCGCAGCGCGGTGCGCGAGGTGGGCAAGGCGTTCGGCCTGTCGGAGGATGTGGTGGCGGCGCTGGCGAAGTCCGGCTGGGGATCGAGCTCGAAAGGCGTTTCGCATGAGCGCGCGGCGCAAGCCGGGCTCGACCCGACGGATGGGCGGCTGCAACAGGTGCTGGCGCTGTCGGGCGAGCTGATCGGGTTTCCGCGCCATCTCTCGCAGCATGTGGGCGGCTTCGTCATCACGCGCGGCGCGCTTAGCGAGGTGGTGCCGATCCAGAATGCCGCGATGGAAGACCGCACCATCGTCGAATGGGACAAGGACGATCTCGATACGCTCGGCATATTGAAGATCGATGTGCTGGCGCTCGGTATGCTGAGCTGCATCCGCCGGGCCTTCGAGCTGCTCGATGCGCATTACGGCGTGCGGATGGGGCTTGCCGATGTGCCGCAGGACGATGCCCGCGTCTATGACATGCTGTGCGAGGCGGATTCCGTCGGCGTCTTCCAGGTGGAGAGCCGGGCGCAGATGACCATGCTGCCCCGGCTCAGGCCGCGAAAGTTCTACGACCTCGTGGTGGAGGTGGCGATCGTCCGTCCCGGTCCCATTCAGGGCGACATGGTGCATCCCTATCTGCGCCGCCGCCACGGCAAGGAACCGGTCGAGTTCCCCTCCGAGGCGCTGCGCGAGGTGCTGGGCAAGACCTATGGCGTGCCGCTCTTTCAGGAACAGGCAATGAAGATGGCGATCGTCGCGGCGGGGTTCAGCCCGCCAGAGGCCGATTTGCTGCGCCGGGCCATGGCGACGTTCCGCAAGACGGGCACGATCGGCCATTACCGCGAAAAGTTCATCTCCGGCATGGAGGCAAACGGGTATGAGACCGATTTCGCGGAACGCTGTTTCAAACAGATCGAGGGATTTGCCGATTACGGCTTTCCCGAAAGCCATGCGGCGAGTTTCGCGCTGCTCGCCTATGTGTCGGCCTGGCTCAAATATTATTATCCGGATGTTTTCTGCGCGGCGATTTTGAACTCGCAGCCCATGGGCTTTTACGCGGCCGCCCAGCTCGTGCGCGATGCGCGCGAACATGGCGCGGAGATGCGCGCGGTCGATGTGAATTTCAGCAATTGGGACTGCACGCTGGAACCGCTCG
>CAYSVF010000450.1:0-2537 GCA_964434415.1 uncultured Parvibaculum sp. | reverse complement strand
TCCATGCCCTATAAGGCCGTTTCGGAACTGAGCGGCCAGTGGCGGACTTACGGCTTCTATGTTTCCGGCAAGGCCTTTTTCGACCCGGCCGCCCGCGACATCGATGACGGCTATAACGAATATGGGTCCATTTCCGGTCCTGGGGCTCCGGGCCGACATATCGGGCGGCCCCTCAACGACAACCAGCGCAACGCCAAGAAATACGCCATGCGCGACATCAAGCTGCTGGACGCCTATGCCTATGCGGATTGGGACATTGCCGGCATGCCGCTCAATGTGCGTCTCGGCCGGCAGGTGGTGAGCTGGGGCGAAAGCACCTTCATCCAGGGCGGCGTCTCCTCATATCTGCCTTTCGACGTGGCCGCGCTGTACCAGCCGGGCCTGGAACTGAAGGAAGTCTTCCTGCCGCAGGGCACGGCCTATGCGAGCTTGGGTCTGCCGGGCGATGTCACGCTCGAGGCCATGTATATCTATGAGCATGAAAAGTCCGAGCTTCCGGCTTGCGGCACGCTCTTCTCGGTCAGCGATGCGCTGGGCCAGGGCTGTGCTTATGGCGTCTCGACCGGTGAATATTATCCGGGTGTGGAGAGCGCGATCCTGCCGCCTCCCGTGGTGCTCCCGCGCATCGGCGACCGGGGGGGGCGTGACGACGGACAATACGGCTTCGCGCTGCGCCATTATGCCGACTGGTTGGGCCAGGGCACGGATCTCGGTCTCTACTTCGTCAACTTCCATTCCAAGCTGCCATTCGGCACCTTCACAGCCCTCAAGGATACCGGCGGTATTGTGGGTATTTTGAACGGCCTGTGCGGAGGGTCTCTTACTGGCCCGGGATGCACCACAGGTGGCGGCACTCTGGGATCTGGCTTCCAAGGTACTGCTGTATATGGCTGGGAGCTCTCGGCAACCCGATCATTCTACGGAATAGGTATCTTCCAGGGAGACAAGTCGCTTCTTGCGCAGTACCCGGAGGACATCAAGATGTTCGGGGCGAGCTTCAACACCTCCGTCACCATGCTGCCGGCCATCTTCGGCGACGGCACGGCGATCTCGGGCGATATCGCCTATTACCCGAACATGCCGTTCCAGGTGGATACGACGGAAATCCTCGCGCACGACTTCGCGCTCTATGGTTTTACACCCAATCCGGGCGAGGCGCCGATCTATACCGGCGAAATGGTCGCGGCGGGCGAGGTGGTTCCCGGTTACCGGCGGACCAGGGCGCTGCACGGCTCCCTGACCACGCTCTCCACGCTGACACCGTCCAACTGGTTCGTGCGCAATACGGGTGGCGACTTCACCGTGCTGCTCATCAATGCGGGCTTCCAGTACCTGCCGGATGCGGACAATAACCGCTTCGCGATCCCGGGCTCGCACAAGGCGCATCCGAATCCCGGGGTTGCCATTGCGCTGGGCGATCTGTGCCAGACGCCGGGCAGTGCGCCGTCGCAGAACTGTTCGCTCACCCCGCGCTATGCCTCTGCTTTCTCGGCGGGCTATCGCCTCTATGCCTTCCAGGACTATCACTCCGCCTTCAACACGGGGTGGACGATCGAGCCCCACCTCTACTGGTCGCATGACGTGGCGGGTTACTCCGCCGGTCCCATCGGCCCGGGCTTCGTGAAAGGCAAGCAGGTCCTGAGCCTCGGTGTCGATGCGCTCTATCAGGGCTTCAAGGCCGGCATTTCCTACACCATGCATATGGGCGCGGAAAACCGGAACGCGGACTACGACAAGAACTTCGTGGCCATGACGGTGTCCTACGCCTTCTGAGCACTGACGAAATGCTATCCGGTCCGGCCCCCTCCTCACTAAGGGCCGGGCCGGTATTCCGGGCCGGCTGCTCCGTAGCATGTGCAGCCTTGTATCGGCATCCCACAATTTCGGTGTCATTCAGGCCGGTCAGGGAGCCTCCTGTCTCCCCGCGCTCTTTCCTCCACTGGCGTTAAAAGACAGGGGGAGGTGGCCCGGTTGCGTCTCTCACGGCGCACCGGGCCATTTTCATGAGCAGGGCTGTCGCTGCGCAGATCGGCCGCTCCGGCCCCGCGCACAAAATTCCACCTAATTTACATTGCCTCCGTCGTTTGCGGCTTCTTCCATTGGCCCGCGCGTTCCGGTGACGAGCCCGGGGCGCGACCGGGAAAATCGTTATGCCTTTTCGGGGAGGGGCGTATGGACAGGATATTGCTTGGCTGTGCGATTGCCGTGCTGATGGCCGGCTGTGTGGATACCGGCACATTGGTGTTGCCCTCCGCCTATCGGTCTTCGACACCGCAGGAAGCGCCGCCGCCCTCGCCGGGGCTGGGCGTCTCGGGGCAGGACGGTATCGTCACCGCGCTCGCGGGAAACGATCTGCTCGGCGCGACCCTCGGCACGGAGGGAACCGTCAATACGCTGCTCGGCGGCACCAATGCGCTGAGCGAGCAGTTCCCCGCCGACAGCCTGCCCCAGCAGCCATTGGGCGACGCGCTCGGTCAGGCGGTCGGGGATAATCTGACCCCGCAACTCGCCCAGCTCGCCGATCCCGGCCTTGGCGC